>CANMPU010000010.1 GCA_947499755.1 Betaproteobacteria bacterium
CCTATCGATGTGCTAGGAACGGGGAGCGCCGGCGCCATGAATCATGATTTACGCCAAGCCTGCCTTGAGGCGCTACACATCCCAAGAAGCACCGCTAGAGCGTGGGCCGAACGCTTCTCCTGGAAATCAGCAGCGGACCAATTTTTGAATAATCTACAAGCAATCGACGCGAACGCCTATGTGCGCCTTGCGGCGTAACAGAACGACAACTGCGTTGTTCAGTCAATGTCATAACGAAAGACCTGGCCGTAGCGCTAGCGGTTTCACGACCAGCTTCCCGTGGGTTAATCTTTCCCTTGGCCGCTAGGTACTTGTAAAACAACAATTAGTAAAATCCCGTCGCACCGCTAACTTGCAAATTAAAAGTTATGAACCTCAGGGTCAGGAACCTCAGGGTCAGATACCGTCTTGTAAGTCAAGTTTTGGCATAGCCAAACGCAGATCGAACGGTTTGCCCGAAGTGACCACGCCATAGATTAAGTGAACGAGTTTACGCATCACCGCGCCTACGACTGCTTTCGGAACTAATCCAGAGGATTTTAGGCGATCCCCCAAAATCTTAAGTGCGGGATTATGTCGTCTCGCCACAGCACGAACCTCAGGGTCAGGCCTTGTGTTTTGCCTCTGTCTCCGCCCTTTTCGCAGCAGAACCTCAGGGTCAGGCCTTACTAAAGTTATTACACCCCGCACCAGTGACCGCTGGTGCCGGCGTTGCTAATGCGATCATTCCTCCGGGAAAATTGTCGGTAAACGCGACTGCGCTTAAAGCCCCTGGTGTGAAATTTCTTACTGAGACGCTGTAATTGACGGGATTGCCCGCCGCCGCAGTGCTTGGGTTAACTGATTTGACAACGACAAGTTGATCATTGACTGTGACAGTTTGCGATACGGGCCGACTAGTAAGACCATCGGTATTGCCGACCGCACCTGCGGCAATCGTGTTAGTGAAGATTTCACTCACCCCTGCTGCGCCTAAGGTCGCGGTGAATGGAATCGTGATGGTGCAATTGCCCAGCGCTGCGATGGTACCCCCAGTTAGGGTAATCCCGGTATTGCCGCCTGTTGCTGCGACGCCTCCTCCGGAGCACGTGGTCGAAGGTGCGGCGGTGACTAGCAACGACTCCCCGCCACCGGTCGCTCCTATCGGGTCATCGGTAAACGTCGTAATCGTTAGGGGATTAGTGGGACTATCGTTAAAGATGGTGATCGTCAACGTGGATTGTTGGCCGGCGCGCAATCGATTAATGGCAAACTCTTTTGTTAACCTGAGTGGTGAGTTAATAGTGAGGTTGGCGCTCGCGCTGGCTGCTGGAGTCAGTGCCCGCGTGTTCACGATATCCGCCGCGAGCAAAGTATTGGTCACCAAATTGCTACCGCTGGCGCCAGAATTTGTACCGATAACGCGCACCGAGAGCGTGCACACGCCAGATATTCCTATCGCACCGCCACTTAAGGTCACGGTGGTATCGCCTGGCGACGGGATAAATGTGCCGTTGCTCGCGCCAGTGCCGGTGCAGTTGACGGTTGCTGTTGGCGCACTCGCAACTTCGACCCCTGCTGGTAGGCTGTCAGTGACGGTAGTGAGCGGGATATTTGCGCTGCTATTGGGGTTTGTAACCGTGATTGTCAGAGTAGAGGTCTGATCGTTTTCCACTAAGGCGGTGGGCGAAAAACTTTTTGCGATGGTGGGCCGCAGCAGCGTAAGCACGGTAAAACTCTGGACCGCAGGGGTTGTATTTGCCACCGCGACGCCATCATCACCGGTAACCGCACCCGTTGCGATCGTGTTTACGCGCGAACCCCCCATCAAAGTCGAAGAGACCTCGACGATGATATCGCACGAGCCCACCGAGCCCGGCGGGGCAGGCGGCGCGATTGGAATTGTGCCGCCTGCGAGGTCGATTACACTGGTTCCGGGTGTCGCAGTTACGGCGCCACTGCAAGTATTCGATATGAGCCCATTGGGCCCGATGAAAATACTCTGCGCGGTCATATCGTCATTGAACGCGACCGTATTCACGGCCGAGGCAGTGTTATCGTTAGATAAGGTGATTTGAAATCGTGTAGGGTCGCCCGGATTAATTGTGGATGGAAATCCAGCAGCAATACTTTTGGACGCCGTAATCGCCGCGTGTGCCGGTGCGCACACCAGCCCCGTAACAATAGTCACGGATAGCGCGACAAAGAACGTGCGTACGGTTTTAAAAGCAGCCAGAGATGTCATAGGGTGCCGGAGACAAAAAGTTGTAGCTAAATTGCGTTCTCGGTGTTTGCGGCAAGCAAGTTGCTCTCAAAGACTAGAAATAATTGCACCGCGATTACCGATGTAGCGCTTTAATTATTGTTATTTGGCGCGGGTTTTCTCGCGATATATTTGATTCCCCAATCGCATTGCCATTATATCAGCCGAATGAAAATAGCCTCGGCTACTCATCGTAACGGCGCGCCCGCCTGTCTTTATCACGCACTTCGTTTATAATAGCGCCCGGGCGCCCGTAGCTCAGTTGGATAGAGTACTTGGCTACGAACCAAGGGGTCGTGGGTTCGAATCCTGCCGGGCGCGCCACTTCAGCTGAAATTCAATCATTCAGTGCGTTAACCTAGGAACCTCAAAAAGGTTCTTAGGTTATTTTTTTATGCGGGGCTTTATTTTGCGCAGAGCGATCGCCGATAACGGCCTCGCGGTTGGCAAAAATGTTCTTTGTATATGCCGTTGCGCGCTGCTTCCAATTTGTACGCTACTTTCCAAGAAATTTCCCCAATATTATGATGTGATCGGTCTCAAAGAGTACGCTTAGTGCATACGCGATCGTGCGAGACAGCGCGTAGGTTTACTTCAGTTGCACGATTTGTCCAGGTAACCGCCCCTGTGGCTTCGCAATGTACCGTCGCGTACACTTCCGGGACCTCAACAAAATTTGCGCGCTGGTAAATTACATTGCGATAAGACAAAATGCTAGTAATCGTTTTCGTTCTAGGAAGGCCTGTCAAAAAGATGCGTTTAGCATATCCTCGTGGGAAATATTATTTGCCGTCGCGCAGAGAAACCTCTAAGAGTTTCATCAGCATGGTGTTGACGATAGCGAACGTCTTGCTTTTTACCACAGGATTGTTAATGAGCAGCCTTGTTTATCCTGAAGAGGAGGCGATCGTTCCGGATGTAACCGTTTTTGCTGCGGGGGATATTGCGCGCTGTCCTACGATAGGCGCAGAGCTTACTGCACAATTAATTGAATGGCGGCTTAGCTATGCACATCTTCCGTAGCGTAACCCGTGGATAGTCAGAACGAAATACTCGATTTCTGGTTCGGTGATCAGGACGAACCAGGATACCCAGCGCGTGATCGTCATAAATTGTGGTTCGGAAAAAATGTCGATACCGACCGCATCATTAGCGAGCGCTTTCAAATAAAACTTTTAAATGCGACTCCAAGCCACCCGCAGGAAAAAGACGCGCACGTCTGTTTGGCTTTGATTGTACTGTTCGATCAATTTCCACGAAATATCTATCGCGATACCCCCGACGCTTTTGCCTACGACCATCACGCGCTTACCGTTAGCCTGCAAGGCGTCGAGTCTGGAATAGATCAGACGCTTACCGCGATCGAGCGCGTATTTTTTTACCTTCCATTGGAACATAGCGAAAATTTGGATGTTCAGGAAAAATCGATAGCGAAGTTTCGTGAGCTGAAGGAAAGCGTACCTATTGAAAAGAAAGATTCATTCCAGAGCTATCTGGATTATGCGGTTAAGCACTGCGATATTGTGAAGCGCTTTGGTCGTTTCCCGCACCGCAACCGTATTCTTGGACGCATTTCAACGCCAGCAGAAGCGGATTTTTTGCAACAACCCGGTTCTTCGTTTTAATACGTCACAATGGGCATCGCACGATCCATGGCAAAAACCTTTCTTGCCTTAGCGTTTATTTTCGTCGGGTTGTGTTCGCTTTGTTTTGCGGAATCTCGCAGCGTCGTCACAAAACCCGCCATTGCAGCTGCGCATCCATTGGCGCAGCAAGCGGGCTATGAAATTTTAGAGCGCGGCGGAAATGCGTTTGACGCGGCCGTTGCCGTCGCCGCTACCTTGGCGGTGGTTGAACCGTTTTCATCCGGGTTGGGTGGCGGTGGGCTGTGGTTACTCTATCGTTCCGTCGACGGGAAGGAAGTCATGCTAGATGCGCGCGAAGCGGCACCGATGAGCGCGACTCGCGACATGTATCTGGATAAAGAGGGACATCCAATTGAAAAGGCTTCAGTGCTCGGTGCGCGCGCTGCAGCCATTCCCGGGATGCCAGCGGCATTAGTATGGTTAGCAGAAAGGTATGGCGTACTTTCCCTTAAGAAGAGCTTGGCCCCGGCTCTGCGCCTTGCGAAGGATGGTTTTATCGTGGACGCACGCTACATTTGTGTAAAGCGCGACCAGAATAGGCTAAATGAAGTCCAGGACAGATTCGCACGTATTTTTTTAGATCACAGGCGTAGCCCCTCAATCGGATTTCGTCTAACACAGCCACAGCTCGCACGTACCTTAGCGGCAATTGCCCGTGCAGGAAATGCGGGGTTTTACCATGGCCCGATTGCGAAAGAACTCGTTGCGTCGGTGCGCCATGCGCATGGATTATGGACGCTGAAGGATCTTGCTCGCTATCAGGTTATCGAGCGTGAGCCGATAAAATTTAAATTTCAAGATGCAACAATTACGACCGCTGCATTGCCTTCATCCGGCGGAATAACGCTTGCACAGAGCTTAAATATTCTAAGCGAGATTGGTGTAGCGACGTCCTCCGACACAAATGACGCGCACTATGTCGTCGAAGCAATGCGGCGCGCCTATCAAGATCGGGCGCGCTACCTGGGTGATCCGGATTATACAAACGCGCCACTGTCTCGGTTACTGAGCCAAGACTACGCGCGTGTCCGTGTGCAATCGATAGACCCAAATCGCGCGACGCCTAGTTTGGAGTTATCCGGAGCAAATGCAACCGAAGAGGGAAACGATACGACCCACTTCTCGATTGTGGATAAAGAGGGAAACAGAGTGTCTGCGACACTAAGTATCAATACCACTTTCGGTTCGAAGTTTGTTGCGGGGAGTACTGGTGTTTTGCTGAACAATCACATGGACGATTTTTCTATTGCGCCCGGAGTCCCAAATGCTTATGGGCTTGTTGGCGGCGACGCAAACGCGATCGCACCGGGTAAACGCTCCTTGTCCAGTATGTCGCCTACATTTATTGAGGACGACAAAGGTGTTTTAGTGTTTGGTACGCCGGGTGGTTCCCGCATCATCAGTATGGTATTGCTCGGAATTCTAGACTATATGAAGAGCGCGCCCATTGATCTGTACGCTCTGGTAAATCGTCCGCGTTACCACCATCAATATCTTCCGGATGTTGTTGAAATCGAGCCGCAAGGTTTCGCCGCCGATTGGGTAACGGCGCTGCAGAAAAAAGGACACGAAATTCGTGTTATCCCAAGGCGTTGGGGCAATATGCACGCGATCATGATCGACAAGGAAGGGAACTCTACGGTCGCGAACGATGAGCGCGGTCACGCCTGTAACTAAATTACGCTCGGTAGTGATCTACGACCTATTTGTATCCGGGTTTTTCAATATCCTGTTGACCACGGCGCTTGGCATAAATGTCGGAACCATTTTCCCCTTGCGTTCAATAAATGATACGGTCGAGCCCGGCATCATGAATTCGTCCGCGATCAGCCGCGCAAAGCGCTCAGTCATCACCGCTTGGGCCGGTTCTTTCTTGTCCAGTAACGCCTCTAACTCACGGCTATTGATTTTCATCAAGGTCGCCTCTTCGAGGCAAGTCGTATTCGCTAGTCGTCGCGGTAAGCCGTGCGGTAGATCCTGGAACAGTGAAACCCATCCGAAAACATCACCCGCTTTGAATTCCTTGACCTGGGTAGTAGCGGATACGGGTGGCGTGAGCATACGTACTATGCGTCCTGAAATGATTAAATAAATCGAATCGGCGCTCGCACCGACATCATAAATTACCTTGCCGCCTTCGTAGGTGACCAGTTGCGCGATCTTTCCGATCTCGCGCAGTACTTCTACTGAAAGTTCATTGAACGGCTTTGATCTTTTAAGTAGATCGCTTATTTCCATAGCTGGTCTCCAATATTCGAAAGATGTAATGAGGCGTGTATATAGGATAGCATCGCGCCATGCAACGTGGTTAGGTAGATTTTTCTATTGTGGTAAAGCTTAGGCTGTACTAATCTGCGTTGTCCATAATCTAGAATTCAAAAATTGAATCTATCCAGATATTTAGAGTTATTCGGCAATCGCCGCATCTCGGCCATTCTATGTCTGGGTTTTGCATCCGGACTACCATTAGCTTTAACTGGCGGAACTTTACAAGCGTGGTTAACAGTCGCCAAGGTTGACATACATACCATAGGGCTGTTCGCGGCTATCGGTCTGCCATATACCTTAAAATTCTTATGGGCGCCGTTGATGGACCGCTATGTGCCGCCGATTTTGGGGCGGAGGCGTGGCTGGATGCTATTAACGCAAATCGCGCTTATATTAGGGATTATTTTGCTCGGGGCGCAGTCGCCGCAGCGCGCACCGTTTGCCTTGGCTGCGGTCGCTCTATTGGTGGCTTTTTTCTCCGCATCGCAGGACATCGTCTTCGATGCCTATCGCACCGACGTGTTACGAGACCAGGAACGCGGTGCCGGTGCGGCAATGTCGGTGTTGGGCTATCGCT
Source organism: Betaproteobacteria bacterium (assembly GCA_947499755.1). Classification (GTDB taxonomy): domain Bacteria; phylum Pseudomonadota; class Gammaproteobacteria; order Burkholderiales; family CANMPU01; genus CANMPU01. The sequence continues at coordinate 6,734 of CANMPU010000010.1, forward strand.
TGGCTATGCTGGCTTCCGGGGCGGTCGCGCTGATTCTGGCAGATCAGATTGGCTGGCGTATTACTTATTGGATTATGGCCGGACTCATGTTGGTGGGATTGTTTGCGACACTACTCGGGCCACAACCCGAGCAAGTCGTGGTGCCACCAAAAACTCTGGAAGAAGCAATTTGGGGTCCGCTGCGTGATTTTTTTTTGCGGGATCGGGCCATCCAAATATTACTGTTGGTTGTATTATACAAACTAGGTGATGCTTTTGCGGGTACGTTAACCAACACGTTTTTATTAGGTGAAATTGGTTTCTCGTTAACTGAAGTAGGAAGCATCAATAAGGGCCTAGGACTTGCCGCGACAATTTTGGGGGCGCTTTTTGGCGGTGCTCTAATATTTAGGCTGGGTTTGTATCGTGCACTGATGCTTTTCGGGTTATTACAAGCGTTCTCCAACCTAGCATTTATGGGATTAGCGTTAACCGGAAAAAGCTATTCGATCATGGTGTTGGCGGTGGGGATTGAGAATTTATGCGGAGGAATGGGGACGTCTGCTTTCGTAGTGTTGTTGATGGCGCTATGTAACAGACGATTTACGGCAACACAGTACGCGTTGTTGTCAGCCTTGGCGTCGATTGGACGGGTTTTCGTTGGACTGCCGTCAGGGTATGTGGTGGAGGAAGTGGGATGGGCGAATTTCTTTTTTCTAACGTTCTTGACCGCGCTGCCGGGTTTGATCATACTTCGCATCTCGCGTGATCAAATTACGGGGTTAGAAGAAGAAAAACGCCTTCCTTAGAGGGGGTAGTGCGTGACGGGCTCCAGGGTGTGTAGTAGATTTCTTGGGTTCCGTCGGCGTAAAATTTGACACGTTTAGGCAAGGAAGTGGGTGCTAAATGGTAATAAGGTAACAGGCACGAACTTGACTGTAATGTTTTCTTATGATGATTAGTAAAAACCTTTTGAACTAAATAAATAAAAACCTAATAAATTAAGGGTTAGATACGAGCGCTGGGGGAATGAATGAAAACGTCTGATTTTTTAATGGGGAGTCTCCAGTAATTAATAAAACTTGTAGCGGGGTTCACCCGTTATCGCCGCGCCGCAGGTCTCGTTTGGCGATGTCGATCACGGTGTAGTTTCAAGCGCCATTTTTTAGTAAATCGTCGATGTTGGGCGAGCAGTACCGGTAGTTCGAAATTTCGGATTCACAACAAAACGGAGGAGTTATATGATGAACAAGAGCAAGCAAGGCAGTAAGTTAGCTTTAATTGGTGCTTGTGCCGCCTTTGGTCTTTCCATGGCGTTCGCCTCGTCACAAGCGGGTGCGTTCGAGTGGTCGGATATGACTAAAGGTAAGCCATTCACCGATTACCAAAATCTCACCACGCCAAATTCTGTTTACCTTCCGCTCGCGAGCTATCGCGTCGGTCCGTACGCAGCAGGTGGTACGGGATATTACGGCGGTCAAATCGACGTATATAAATGGGTCAACATGAAATACGGCGGAATCAGTGCCAAAGTCGGCGATACGCCTCGTCCTATCGTTTGGGATGAATGCGAAACCGAATATGACCCTGCCCGCGGCGTAGAGTGCTACGAGCGTTATAAGAATAAAGGTCTTGATGGCCCGAGCGCAAACGATCCGTTGAGTGTAGGTATCTCTTATGCAGTGCAAGAGAAAACCCAAGCTGACAAGATCCCCAGTATTACCCCGAACCACGGGAATACCGGTGCGCAAGACGGTAGCATCTTCACCTATCAGTTCCCATTGCAGTTGACCCCATACGACGAAGCCGATGTGCAAGCGCAATTTATCGGCAAGCAAATGGGCGGAATGGATAAACTCAAGGGCAAGAAAATTTTAGTTGAATACCATGGCTCAGCTTATGGCCGTGAAACCTTCGGCTACTGGGAGTATTTGTCCACAAAGTTTGGCTTCGAACTTCAGCAAGTTGAAGTGGCTCACCCAGGTAACGAGCAAACTGCAGTTTGGCAAAAAATCAAACGCTGGAATCCAGATCGCGTGATTTTGCGCGGCTGGGGTGTAATGAATCCAGTGGCGATGAAGACTGCTGCTAAAGTTGGCTATCCAGTTAAGAACATCATCGGCAACATTTGGAGTAATTCCGAAGCCGACGTGATCCCAGCTGGTGCAGCTGCTAAAGGCTACCTCGCTATTAATACGCAAGCGCCTGGCAGAAAATATCCAATGGTTAAGGAACTGTTTGAAACCCTGTATGAGCCTGCGTCTATGTGCGGTGGTAAGAAATGCGGTGACATGCTAGACACTACCAAGCAAGGTACCGTGTTCTACAACCTTGGCGTAGTTACGGGTCTAATCCACATTGAATCGCTACGCACAGCGTTGCGCGAATTTGGTGGGAATATCCCGTTAAATGGAAGATTCTCCCGCTTCGGTTTGGAAAACCTTAATTTCGACGACGCCAAGCTCAAAGGCTACGGCGTGTATGAAATGATGGGTCAGCTCCAAACTTCCTGCAAAGACCATGCGGGTGGCCACAGAGGGAAATTCTACGAGTGGGATGGTAAAGTATGGAATGCAGTTTCCGATTGGATTACTGCGGACCAAAGTGCGATTTGGCCTTTGATCTATGAAAGATCAAAGAAATACGCCACAGAGCAAAGCCTGACCGCGCGTAATTGCGCAGATCCAAAAGAAAAATACTTCGATATTCCTGCGGAATACATGAAGAAGAAATAACAAGAAGTTAATTATAAAATAAGCGTTTTAATCGACGCACTGATCGCGAACCCAGGAAACTCGGTTCGCGATTTTTTTTAAGCAGACAGCCAGCTAAGTTTTGCGGTCGAAGCGATAGACGGCTAGAGAGCCAAACAGATTGGGAAAGAAATTGATGGATACACCTTCCGTCATAACTACGCGTTCCAATATGCGCACGTCTTGTTGCTGACAAAATGCCTCGAAATCCCTTATCGTGAAAAGATGTATGTTTGGTGTTTCGAACCATTGGTAAGGAAGGTTTTTTGAGACCGGCATTTGACCTCTTAATATTTGAAATCGATTACGCCAATAGCCGAAGTTTGGAAACGTTGCAATGCCTTCTTTTCCCACCCTTAGGATTTCTCTAACGATTCTTTCCGTATGTTTAACCGCTTGTAGCGTTTGCGACAAGATGACGTAATCGAAGGAATTCGATTCGAACATAGATAAATCAGCTTCTAAATTATCCTGCAACACGTTAACGCCATTTTTTACGCAAGCAAGAATATCAATATCAGAGATTTCGACACCATACCCCCGGGCATCACGCGTTTTTTCGAGATACTTAAGTAGTGCGCCATCGCCACAACCTAAATCCAATACGCGCGCGCCGGGTTGAATCCAGCGCGCGATTGCTGCAAAGTCAGGCCGCGCCATAGAGTTGGTGGGGGATGTCATAAAGCTACAGTAAGATATTATTCATATAGGCGCGCATGAGATCATGGTAATGCTCATCGAACATGAGAAACGAATCGTGGCCGTGGCGGCACGTCATTTCTGCGTAAGTCACATCTAGATTGTTGTCTAGCAATGCTTTGACGATTTCGCGTGAACGATCCGGTGAAAAACGCCAATCAGATTTAAACGACAATACCAAGTAAGCCGATTTTGAGTTTTTTAAGGTGGAACTTAAATTCCCCTGATAAGCGTGCGCGGGGTCGAAATAATCTAACGCTTTCGTCATCAACAGATAAGTATTGGCATCGAAATAGGAAGCAAATTTGTCGCCCTGATATCTCAGGTAAGATTCGATTTCGAATTCCACTTCGTATCCGAAGTTATACGTCCCCGAGCGTAGATCGCGCCCAAATTTTTCCGCCATCGCATCGTCTGATAGATAGGTGATATGGCCTAACATGCGCGCCAAGCGCAGACCGCTTTTTGGCGTGACGCCATGGGAATAATAATCTCCGCCGCAGAAGTCCGGGTCGGTGATTATTGCCTGACGCGCGACGTCATTAAACGCGATGTTTTGCGCTGTAAGTTTAGGCGTAGTGGCTATCGCCAGAACGTGACGTACGCGCTCAGTATAGGCAATTCCCCATTGTAGAGACTGCATGCCACCCAGGCTGCCACCGATGACCGCTGCGAATTGCTCTATGCCTAACCAGGTCGCGAAACGCGCTTGCTGTTCTACCCAATCTTCGACAGTAACAACAGGAAAACCCGCGCCGAAGGGTTTTCCACTTGCTGGATTAATACTTACTGGTCCTGTAGAGCCGTGACAACCTCCAAGATTGTTGATCCCGATGACGAAAAAGCGATTGGTATCTATCGGCTTTCCCGGGCCTACCATATTTTCCCACCAGCCTACGGTTGTTTGATCTTCGGAGTGATATCCCGCAACGTGATGATGCGCTGACAGTGCGTGGCAAATGAGCACTGCGTTGGAGCGTTGCGCATTGAGTTCGCCATAGGTCTCATACACTAGGTCATAACAATTGAGTACGGCTCCGCTTTTGAGCGTTAACGGTTGATCAATATGGGTGACCTGAGGATTTACTATACCGACTGACGCAGAATCTTGCATAGCGCGAGAATGGAACCCGTTGTTATCGTTGATCTGTTACTCTAAACGCTGACGCATCACAAATTTACTAAGCGCCAGGTTTAATGGCGGTTAATCTTCTTATCATTTGCTGAACGGCGTCCTGCTGCATCTCGCGGTAGAGCAACGCTTCCTCTGACTCTTTGGCAAGAATTTGTTCATCGTTAAAGGTAAAATCGCGCTTCATGACTATCTCATCTGAGGGGATCAAGTCATTTTTATTCCCGCTAGTTACCTTGAACGCTACGCGATAATACAATTCAAATTCGCGCACACGTCCCGCACTATTGATCGACAGAATTTTCTTTTCCTTAGTTTCGCTCACAACCACAAGAATGGCTTGCGCAGACTCGGGTTTATCGACAAGCGCAGTTTGACTGCCGAAGCGAACTGCGCGTTTGAGATCTGCGGCAAAGCCAGAATTATCCGATGCCTCGACATAGAGAGTATCGAAAGGTAAATTGCTTTGTCCGCGTG
>CANMPU010000011.1 GCA_947499755.1 Betaproteobacteria bacterium
CAACGTCAAACTGCACACCATCGCCAAACTGGATATTGCACTTAGCAGCGTCTAAACGTCGTATCGTTACGCCTGCCCATACGCCACGTATTTTTGTTTTCCATTGCGCCATAAATTTGGCATTTTCATAGTTGTTGCACGCCATGCGCTCGCCTTGCCGTAGTGCTGGAAGGTAAATATTTGTCGCGTATTCGCCGACCATACGGATAGAGTTAAAGCGCGGCAATAAGGTCGCAATAGAGTATTTCGCCATCTTTACCCATTCAGGCGAAAAGCCCATGGTATTGCGCGTGTAGTAAAGAGGAGCTACCTTGTCTTGAAGGATTTCATATAAAGCCTGTGCTTCATCCCGATCGCGGTTGTATTCCTCTAATTCTTCAAGAGCTGGTTTAATCGCCCATCCATTTTGACCGTCGTATCCTTCGTCCCACCAACCATCTAAAACACTTAAATTAATAACCCCGTTAATTCCTGCTTTCATCCCCGACGTTCCGCTAGCCTCTAAAGGATAAACAGGATTGTTTAGCCAAACGTCAACGCCCGATACCATTCGTCTCGCGAGGCGTAGATCATAATTTTCAACCAGTAGTATTCTTCCCTCAAATTCCGGCATGTGCGCAACCTGGCTAAGCTGACGAATAAGGTCCTGACCGGGTAAATCAACAGGATGCGCTTTGCCGGAAAATATAAACACAACCGGGCGATCGTGGTCCAGCACGATTTGCTTCAGCCAATCCAAGTTTTGAAAAATCAGCGTCGCACGCTTATAAGTCGCAAAGCGACGTGCAAATCCTATGGTTAATATATTTGGATTCTCTGGATCGATTAATTTAAATAAGCGCTCAAGATGCGCTTCGGACGAATGATTTCTACGATGCTGCACACTGAGACGGTGACGAATCAAATGTAGCATTTGCGATTTTAGTGATTGGCGCACACTCCAAAACACATGATCTGGAATTTCTTCGATTCGCCTCCAAAACTCCGTATCGCACAATCGCTGATTCCATTCTGGACCAAAAAAGCGATCAAAAAGATCTGCGAATTCTCGTGCCAAAAATGTCGGAATATGAATACCGTTGGTGACATAGGCAACGGGATTTTCACGTGATTCGATCTGTGGCCACAATTCGCGGCAAATTCGTGACGAGACGTCGCGGTGGATTCGACTGACCCCATTCTGAAAGCGTGAGCCACGAATCGCGAGTGTGGTCATGTTAAATTCCTGCGACCCATTTTCCTGCCCCAACATTATAAATTCTTGACTAGTCAATTTGAGATCTGATTGGAATTTTCCGAAATAAGTCTCCATCATATCTCTCGCAAACCAATCATGGCCGGCAGGCACCGCGGTGTGGGTAGTAAACACCGTATTAGCGGCAATAAGCTCTAACGCGGCCGCGAAGTCCAGTCCCTGTAACGCAAACAGTCGTGCGCGCTCGAGTATTAAAAACGCGGCGTGTCCTTCATTGAGGTGCCATACAGATGGGGTCAGACCCAATTCACCCAAAGCGCGGACACCACCTATACCTAATATGATTTCTTGTTCAATGCGGGTAGTTTTATCGCCGCCATAAAGCTGGTGAACGATATCACGGTCGCGCGCCGCGTTTTCGTCCAAGTCGGTGTCTAAGAGGTAAAGTGTCACATGACCGACTTGGGCTTTCCATACCTTTATATTTACCGCGCGTCCCGGTAATTCCACGGAAACGCGTACCTCACTACCGTCGGCCTGTAATACCGCAGAAATGGGCAGATCATCAAAATCCGAATTTGAGTAAGAAACTTGCTGGTTGCCGTGACTATCAATTTTCTGTAAAAAATATCCTTGACGATAGAGTAAGCCTACACCTACGAACGGAATACGTAAGTCACTTGCCGCCTTACAATGGTCGCCTGCAAGTATTCCCAAACCGCCAGAATAGATAGGGAAGCTTTCGTGAAATCCAAATTCCGCACAAAAATAGACGACTAAATCGTTATCTTTAAAACCGTCAACACCGTTTCGGCGTAACGGTTCACTATGGTAACTATCGTATGCCGACAATACATGATTGTAATTTCGCAGGAATACTGGATCTTTGGCCGCATCCGCCAAGCGCTGCTCGTCCACACGCTTTAGAAACGCGGTGGGATTGTGCCCGACAGCGGCCCAGAGGCCAGTATGCAAGCGTGCGAATAAGGTGCGGGTCGGTCTGTCCCAGCTATACCAAAGATTATTTGCGAGCTCTTGCAACCGCGCCAATCGTTCTGGAACTTTAGGGTTAACCTCAACAGTAAAAATCGTTCGCGCTTGCATAATTTTATTTCAAGATCTAATTTATTAATGTGAAAAAATATTGTACTTTTTTAATTTCATGATACGTGTTATGAGCAGTAGATCGAGAACAAAATGGCATTCAATTTACCGGCTTTAGGGTAAGACGATCATCACGCTGCGTGAACTCCAGTCTTTTCAGGAAACTCATCCCTAATAGAACAGTAGCGTCATCCATGTTATCGGTAGTAATTGCAGCAATATCGCGCATCTCTAATGGCCCAATTTGTATACTCCGTAATCGGGTCTGGTAAGCAATAACGGTTCCATTAGCGGTTTGTACGGAAATGGCAGCCCCCCTCTCGAGGCCTAGCGTATTCGCCAAGCGCGTCGACAACGCCACTTGCGTTGCACCGGTATCGAGCAAAAACGTTGTTTGCTGCCCATTTATTGATCCTTCCGCAACATAGTGCCCGTCGATATTTCGTAACAATACTAACTCACGACTCTGCTGCCGGAGCACTTGTAGCGTATTGGGATTATATTGACGTTTATTCGAAACATCGAAAAAGAGATAGCCGGTGCCAAAAATTAGAAGCCAGGCGATCGCCAGCATGAACATTCCGCTTCCTCGATTCGGGTTCTGATTGTCCGGCATGCGAGATCCAATCTGTCTAACTATGATTGAATGAAATGCTGCCGGTAATACTTTAGCTCCTCGATAGATTCATACACATCGGCAAGTGCTTCATGTTTTCCCTGTTTCGTTAGGCCAGACATGATTTGCGGTTTCCAACGTTTGGCTAATTCCTTAAAGGTGGAAACATCAAGATTGCGATAATGAAAATAGGCTTCGAGCTGGGGCATATAGCGCGCGAGAAAGCGTCGGTCTTGGCAAATGGAATTGCCGCACATGGGCGATATTTTAGGCGGAACGTAGGTCGCGAGGAAAGCGATCATCTGCGCCTCAACATCTGATTCACTTGCGCCAGACGCGCGGACTTTGTCTAAAAGGCCAGATTTCGCATGGGTTGATTTATTCCAATTGTCCATGGAGTTCAACACGGTATCATTCTGGAATACCACTAATACCGGTGCTTCGGCAACAGTGCTTAATTCAGAATCTGTCACCACCAGCGCTACTTCGATGATGCGATCAGACTCTGGAATAAGCCCCGTCATTTCCATATCGATCCAAATTAAATGGTTGTTATCCTGTGCCATACTCTTGCAACCTTAACAGTTATAATGCTGTCACAACTTCAATAATTGGAATTAGCAAATATGCAGATATTTACCCTTGTATTTCTCGCGACGCTATTCGTTGTTACCACAACACGAATCGGACTAGCGCTTCGCCAAATCCGTAGCGTACAAGCCAACCGCAGTAAAGTTCCAGCTGCGTTCGCGGAACAAATCAATCTGGAAACACATCAGAAGGCCGCTGATTATACCAGCGCCAAGGCATGGTTAGATATCGTCCATACTTTCATTGCAATAATAATATTACTCGTGTTTACCTTATTTTGGGGGATAAATGCCCTGCACCGTTTATGGTTCGACCTTCTTGGCAACGGCATATTTCAAGGCGTGGCCGTCATTGCAAGCGTGGCCATAATCTCGATGATCGTGGAAATACCCCTAGATTTATATCGTATTTTTAAAATTGAAACAGAATTTGGGTTCAACAAAATGACACGGCGCACTTTTCTCCTTGATATCGGGAAGCAGGTCGCCTTGGGCATCGCCCTGGGGGCGCCATTATTGCTGTCGGTGTTGTGGTTAATAACTATTAGCGGCCAGTCCTGGTGGATTTATGTGTGGGTCACGTGGGCCGTCTTCAACATACTAATACTGGCGATTTTCCCTAAATATATCGCACCTATTTTTAATAAGTTTTCGCCGATGCAAGATCTGGTGCTTAGGGCGCGTGTAGAACAACTTCTAAAAAAATGCGGCTTCCGATCCAGTGGCGTATTCGTTATGGATGGTTCAAAAAGAAGTAATCACGGCAACGCATATTTCACCGGATTTGGCGCTAACAAACGCATCGTGTTTTTTGATACCTTATTGTCGCGCCTAAATCACGAACAAATCGAAGCCATATTGGCACACGAACTCGGACATTTTAAGTTGCATCATGTACTGAAGCGCATCGCATGGACATTCGCGATGAGCCTGGCGTTCCTCTGGGGGCTGGACTATTTAATAGCGCAGCCGTGGTTTTATTCCGGGCTGGGTGTGGAATACCAATCTGCTGCTATCGCGTTGCTACTATTTTTTATGGTAATGCCCACTTTTACCTTTCTGTTACAACCGTTATTGGCCTTATATTCGCGGGCACACGAATTTGCGGCTGACAAATATGCCGTTCAACATGCGTCGGGCACGGACTTGGCGCAGGCCTTAGTCACCCTCTATAAGGACAACGCGACGACGCTGACTCCTGATCCATGGTATTCAGCGTTTTACGACTCTCATCCACCTGCATCCGTGCGTATTGCGCGATTACAGGGTGCCGGCTAACGCTCAGATAATTTAGGCGACCCAGGCAGCGATACTCAGGAGGAGAACTAATGTGAGCCACAAAACGAGTGCGCGCCAGATCAAACCGACGGCGCTTTGCAAATGGTCGATGTCGGCTTCATCTCCCAGTCCCAACGTGGGCCGCGACACAATGCCGCCTTGTTGATGTACATCGTCTCCAAGTTGAATACCAAGCGCCCCGGCGGCACTCGATAGAATGACCCCCTGCGATGCTTGCATCCATTCGTGCGCCTGACCACGCCAACAATAGATCGCATCTTCGAAATCGCCGACGATTGCAAAACTAATCGCGGTCACGCGCGCGGGCACCCAATCGAGAATCTCGAACATGCGTTTGGCGAAGGCGCCGAAATATCCAAATTCCGCTTGATCCTTATTCCCCCACTGTTTGTATAGTTGTGCCGCGAAATGGTAGAGCACAGCACCTATCGGTCCGGGTAAAATAAAGAACCACGCCATAACGGCGAAAACGTGGCGATGCGAACATAACAATCCGTGTTCGATCGCTAAACGTATCACTTCTTTTCTATTTAGCTCTGACGTATCCTGACCGCTCCAGTCGGCGAGTGATTCGCGTGCACGTCCTAAATCTCCGTCACGTAAAGCGCGTGTAATCTCCGTAAAGGAATGGCTAAATCGCCGAAAGCCCATAGTGAAATACAATACAGTTACGTTCCACATCCAGGCCAAAATATGGCTGACTTGTGACAAACCAAAATAGATAATCGCCGTGAGCGCAATCGGAAATGCCACTCCCGCGAGCCAGGCAATCATTCCATGACGTGATTCTCCGGCATTAAAAAAACGCTCTAGTATTTTCGCGTAACGCGAAAGCAATTGATCGAAATACGCTCTTCGCGGAAACGCATAGAGCTGCTCCAAGGCCAACACAACAACTGCCGAAATCAATGACATAATCGTACCTAATCAAATAACAATACTCTGCGGTAAGCACTTTACCGCGCCAAACCTACTAATTCTTGTCCCTACCGAGAATCTTTTGCGGACCCAATCATGCGTCGGCCTACAAGCACATTTCATTGCGCTTTTAAACCAGAGGTCGCATACGGATTGGGTGGGAGCGAGTATAATATTTTTTCACCCTACTGTTCTAGCATTCCATCATTATTATGCTCAGTTTACGAAAACTCATTGCTCTCAGTATTTTTGCTACTTTGCTGTTGTCAACGCCAATAAGTGCCGCACCACCAGAAAAACCGTTCGCTGTCCCCGTAAAAGCAATTCCGGTACGGTTTGGGGCTATTAGTGACGAACTTACCGCTGTAGGGACCTTGGTTGCCAATGAATCGGTAATCATCCGGCCAGAAATCGCGGGTAGAATCGCCACCATTCATTTTACGGAAGGTCAAACTGTATCTAAAGGAGCACGATTGTTCACAATCGAGCCCGCCGAGTATGAGGCGCGGCTCGCTGATAGCAGCGCACAAATGAAGCTTGCACAGCAACGCCACGACCGCGCATTGGAGCTCGTTAAAAAGCATTTCATCAGCGAGCAAGCGTTAGACGAGGCAAATGAAACACTGGCACAGGCCATCGCGCGCTATACCCAAGATAAAGTACAGATTGCAAAAACGGAACTCCGCGCACCGTTTGCCGGTGTGTTAGGACTACGACAGGTTAGCCCCGGGGCCTATGTGCAACCTGGGCAAGACCTGGTCAAGCTTGGCAACATTGGTACCATCAAACTTGATTTCCGCATCCCGGAAACTTATGTCCCTAAATTGCGCAAGCACCAACCCGTAAATATTGAAGTGGACGCCTATCCGAAGAGAAAATTTGTTGGGGAAATTTACGCCATGGAATCGGGTATCGATGTCGCCACACGTACCGCGATGTTACGGGCACGGATTCCCAATCCCAACGCTGAGCTCATATCCGGTATGTTTGCTCGCGTAATAATCGTTTTAGAAAAACGCGATCACGCATTGTTAATACCGGAACAAGCCACTATCCCCCAGGGAAATAGCGTTTCTGTGTATCGTATTATTGATGGCAAGGCTATTCTGACTCAAGTCGAAACCGGACAGCGTAGTAAGGGAGAGATTGAGATTGTTAACGGTTTAAATGATAAAGATATCGTGATTACCGATGGACAAATGAAACTGCATAATGGCGCACCTGTGATTGTCATGGGCGCAGCCCCCATAGCGACGGCGCCTGCTAAGAAACCCTAGCGACAACTCAGCATATGTACCTATCCGATTTATCGATACGCCGGCCGGTACTTGCGACGGTCATAAGCCTGACCATTATTCTTGTCGGCGTCATCTCGTTTCTGCGCTTAAGCGTACGTGAATATCCCAATATAGACGCACCGGTGGTATCGGTGCGTACCGTCTATTCCGGTGCCAGTTCTCAAGTGATCGAAAGTCAAATTACCCAGCCGCTTGAAGATTCACTTGCCGGAATCGAAGGGATTAAAAAGATAAAGTCAGTAAGCCGCGAAGAAGTAAGCCAAATTACCATTGAATTTGTGCGCGAACGCGACGCAGACTCCGCTGCAAACGATGTACGCGATCGCGTCGCTAGAGTGCGCGCACAACTCCCGGACGATGCCGCTGATTCGGTGGTATCCAAAGTCGAAGCGGATGCACAGGCGATCATCTGGCTCGCTTTTTATAGTGACCATCACAGTGCGCTCAAGATCACGGATTATGCCGACCGCTATGTCGCCGATTCCCTGAAGACGCTAACTGGCGTATCCAGCGTCATCATCGGTGGCGATCGACGCTACGCCATGCGTATTTGGTTAGACAGGGACCGACTTGCAGCAAATGGGTTAACGCCCAAAGACGTCGAGGATGCGCTGCGCAGTCAAAATGTCGAAATTCCTTCGGGCCGAATTGAAAGCAAGCAACGCGAATTTACTGTGTTAGCAGAAACTGATTTACGCACGGCAGAAGATTTTGACAAGCTAGTGGTCCGTGAAATCAACGGCTATCCAATTAAACTTAGTGATGTTGGACGCGCGGAACTGGGCGCTCTGGATTACCGTAATGCGGTGCGCGTAGGCGGTAGCGAAGCCGTTGGTCTTGGTATCGTAAAGCAATCGACAGCCAATACCTTATCGGTGGCTGAGGCTGTCAAACTGCAACTCCCGAGAATCCGTGCGTCGCTACCACCGGGCATGAATATCGTCGTCGCTTTCGATAGCTCACTTTTTATCGAAAATTCGATCAGTGCCGTATACGATACGATGCTCGAGGCGTTGATCCTGGTAGTTTTGGTCATTTTCCTATTCTTAAGGTCGTGGCGCGCTACGCTGATTCCCTTCGTCACCATACCAGTTTCATTAGTCGGTTCATTTGCATTTTTGTATGCGCTCGGTTTTTCCATAAACGTCCTTACCCTGCTAGGCATTGTTTTGGCGATTGGCTTGGTGGTCGACGATGCTATTGTCATGTTGGAAAACATCCATCGGCATATGGAACAGGGCATGTCGCGCATGCAAGCGGCACTACGCGGAAGCAAAGAAATTGCCTTCGCGGTTGTCGCCATGACACTTACGTTAGCGGCGGTGTTCACGCCGCTCGCATTCATGACCGGAAATACGGGCCGATTATTTACTGAATTTGCTTTGACCGTCGCGTCAGCAGTATTGGTGTCTGGTTTTGTCGCACTCACGCTTACCCCTATGATGTGCTCCAAACTTTTAAAGCATGAAATCAAACACGGTTATTGGTTTAACTTACTACAGGAATTCTTTGACCGTTTAACGGCGGGCTACGCTAGCGCGCTCACAAAAGTGATTACATATCGGCGAACGATACTCGCCATATTTTTCGCCATCGTCGCAAGTTCCGTCGCGCTGTATATGTTTATTCCTAAAGAATTGGCGCCCCTTGAAGACCGCGGAATTTTCATAGGTATAGAACTGGCACCCGAGGGTGCAACCATGGAATACACCGATGCGTATGCGCGTCAGATTGAAGCAATGTATGCGAAAGTACCGGAGATAAAGCGCTACTTCGTCGTCGTAGCACCTGGATTAGAAAAACCCAATCCGGTTAATTTTGGCATGTCCTTCGTCATGTTAAAACCCTGGGGGGAGCGCGCGCGTAGTCAGCAAGAGATTGTGCAATCATTGCAAGGGCAATTGTTTGGCATGCCCGGCGTACTCGCATTCCTGATTAACCCCCCTGCTCTGGGACAAAGTTTCCGTAATCCACCGGTTCAATTTGTCGTGCAAGCCAATACCTATCCGGAGCTGCAAACCATGGTCGACAAATTGATGGAAAAACTACGGGCCTATAAGGGCATCGCAAACCCTGACTCGGACCTCAAATTGAATAAGCCACAACTCGCCGTAGACGTTGATCGCGCCAAGGCCGCCGATTTAGGCGTGGAAGTGGACTCCATAGGACGAACCCTGGAAACCATGCTTGGCGGGCGACAGGTAACCCGCTTTAAGCGCGAGGGCAAACAATACGACGTTATCGTCAAGCTTGAAGATAAAGCACGCACCCATCCATCGGATCTTACTTCGATCTACGTACGCAACGGCGATGGCGCGCTGGTGCAATTGTCTAATTTAGTCCAAGTCAGGGAAACGGTAGCGCCAAAAGAATTAAACCACTTTAACCGACTGCGCGCTGCGGTGATTTCCGGGAGTGTCGCTCCCGGATATACTTTGGGCCAAGTTCTCGATTTTATGGATAGTGCCGCAAAAGGAGTATTGACTGAGTCGGCAAAAACAGACCTCGATGGGCAATCTAGAGAGTTTCGTGAATCCGGTGCAGCGTTATATTTGACCTTCGCATTGGCGCTCGCGTTTATATATCTAGTATTAGCTGCCCAGTTTGAGAGCTTTATTAGCCCTTTCGTCATTATGCTGACCGTGCCACTCGCGATCGCTGGCGCATTGCTCGCGCTGTTTGTAACCTATAAAACGTTTAATGCGAGCAGCACACTAAACGTTTATAGCGAAATTGGTTTGGTAATGCTGGTGGGCCTCATCACCAAACATGGGATTTTAATTGTCGAATTCGCGAATCAACTACGTCGCAAAGGAAGAGATAAGGTCGATGCGGTTGTGGAAGCGGCTACGCTGAGATTACGGCCTATTCTCATGACGACTGCGGCCATGGTTTTGGGCGCCGTGCCCCTAGCGCTCGCCATGGGTGCTGGTGCAGAAAGCAGGCGACCTATCGGCTGGGTTATTGTTGGTGGCTTATTGTTTGGAACCTTTTTAACTCTTTTCGTGATCCCTACTTTTTACGTCATGTTGATGCGTAAGGCCACGCGGCTTACTGACGAGCAATCTGCTGTTTTTCAAACAGAAGAATCAAAATAACTCCGACGCCTTCGTTAGTGCAACTAAAGTCAACGCCAATGCTGTCGATATGCTGGATGAGGAGTTACTACGGAGGTATCAAACTGAGAGTAGCCCATTATTTGACGGTTCGCAGCTTTGAGCCGTAGTAACCCTCACCTTTTTCTGCCCTTAATCTTCCTGTTATTGATCTAAAATTTAAAATTGGCTTTGCTTTCATGGCATTTGCAGGCGCATAATCTGCCTAGCCTGCTGCAGGCCGGGAATTTTTTGTGAATTAGTTTGTCGGAGTAACATCCTCGTATAAGGATTCCGATATGCTTCTGTCTCAAGATTTGGGTAGCGAAAATCGGGAACTGAAAAAACGGCTCCAGGAGTTGATGTCCCAGGCGCGGCGTAATCAGGACATCATGGGTCGATTCAGGATCTTGAATTACGCATTATTGGCGCAGACAGCTACGACGCGTTGATCCATAGCATACTCCCTGAACACAAACAGATATCCAACCTCGATGCAGTCACGCTTCTGCTTATTGACCCACATTTTGAAATTCAACGCATACTTATAGAACTGGAAATTGGGCTAGACCGATACACTGATTTGTTTTTTATCGAAGATATCACTCCGCTTAGCAACCTCTATCGAAATAGCAAAACACCGATTCTTTGCCCGTTCCTTCCTCACAGTCACGCTTTTTTATTTCCTGAAAACCAAACTGCTTATATTTCGAGCGTGGCGTTGTTACCGCTTATACGTAAGAACAAATTAATTGGTAGTCTTAATCTTGGCAGTTCGCGCGCCGACCGCTTCCGTGCGGGCATGGCAACGGATTTCCTCGCGCGCCTCGCGAACATCGTCGCGATCTCTCTCGAGAGCGTCACAAATCACGAAAAGCTTAAACATGTCAGCCTGACCGACACGCTTACGGGGATAAACAACCGACGATATTTCGAGCAGCGTCTGGCCGAGGAGATTAATCGTGCGCGCCGCCAAGGTACACCCCTATCTTGCCTGATGCTGGACATCGACCACTTTAAGAAGGTTAACGACGACCATGGTCACTTAACGGGAGATGGGGTATTGCGAGAAATCGCCCATCGTGTAAAAGCACAGCTGCGCTTAAGCGATGCCTTGGGTCGCTACGGCGGCGAAGAATTTGCCGTATTACTCGTAGGCAACGATGAAAACGGTGCCAGCTATATCGGCGAGAGAATTCGTTCTTGTATCGCCGACAAGCCATTTTATTCTCCGGAATTATCTACGCCGCTAACGCTCACGCTATCCATAGGAATTGCAACGCTAACCGATCTTAATCAGACATGCACCATTGAGGACTACGCGATTCAGTTAATCGCGGACGCCGACAAAGCGCTCTATCAAGCAAAACAGCAAGGACGTAACCTTGTTGTTACTGCAGGCACATGATTCGGCAATTTCGCCAAAGCTCTATTTTTCGCGAATGCGGTTCTGGTAACATAAGTATTTATTGACCGATAGGCCGATGGGAACGATGACCGGAGAACACGCAAGGCCGCACGTTTTGTGTTTTTATTGCCAAACGGCGATTTATCCTGAAATGCTCGCGGCGCGGCGACAATACCGCACCGA
>CANMPU010000012.1 GCA_947499755.1 Betaproteobacteria bacterium
TTATAGACTTGACTAATCGCATCATCGCGCTCAGTTGCCGCCGCTAACAGGTTTGCCTGAACCGCATTGTCTATATAACAAAAATCACGACTGGTTTCCCCATCACCATTGATATAAATCGGCTCTCCTTTGATCAAGGCAGACGTCCATTGAGGAATGACCGCAGCATAAGCGCCATTGTGGTCCTGTCTGCGCCCAAAAATGTTGAAGTAGCGAAGGCCTATCGAGTTGAAATTGTAAGCGCGCGCAAACACGTCAGCGTACAGTTCGTTTACATATTTTGTAACCGCATAAGGCGATAGCGGCTTACCAATTTTTTCCTCAACCTTTGGCAAATCCGGATGATCGCCATAGGTGGAACTGCTAGCGGCATATACAAAACGTTTTACCCCTGAATCTCTCGCGGCGACCAACATGTTTAGAAAACCATCGATATTGTTTTGGTTTGTGGTAATGGGATCTTCGAGGCTACGCGTTACGGAACCAAGCGCTGCTTGGTGTAGGACATAGTGCACGCCACTGCACGCCTTTTCGCAGTCACCCACATCACGAATATCCCCCCTAATAAATGAAAAGTTTCTCCACTGATCCGACGAGACCAAAGATTGAACTTCGTCCAAATTGCGCTGGTATCCGGTGGAGAAATTATCTAGGCCTATGACGCGCTGGTTTAGCGTGAGGAGGGATTCAAGCAAATTGCTACCAATAAAACCTGCAACACCGGTAATCAGCCAGGTTTTTGCTTCGGCTTTGAGCCTTGTTCGCAGAAATGTATACACGTCGTTGTTCAAAGTCTTAGGTCTGATTCTTTGGCTGTCAGTAAATACTTTAAGTCATAAAGCACATGCCGAGTTTTGCCGAGTGCACGTATCGCAACAGCACCCATGTTTTTGAACTGTTGGTGCGCCACAGCAAGAATCACTGCGTCATATGTATTTGGTACCAGCTCCTGAATGAGTGTAATTCCGTATTCCTGTTGGGCATCTCCAGCTGGCACCCATGGATCGTATACGTCGACTGCACAGTTGTAGTCTTTTAATTCGGTTATCACGTCCATGATTCTTGTGTTGCGCAGATCCGGGCAATTTTCCTTAAACGTCAGGCCCATTACTAAAACCTTTGCGCCATCGACCTTAATCCCGCGCTTCGTCATGGCTTTAAGCAATTGGGCGACAACATAGCCCCCCATGCCATCATTCAACCTCCTGCCAGCGAGAATAATTTCCGGGTGATAACCAATGGCCTGAGCCTTATGCGTGAGATAGTATGGGTCGACGCCAATACAATGTCCGCCGACCAATCCAGGGCGAAACGGCAAAAAGTTCCATTTACTGCCTGCGGCCTTTAAAACCGCTTCGGTATCGATGCCCATCCGATTGAAGATTATTGCCAACTCGTTAATGAGTGCGATATTGAGATCTCGTTGGCTATTTTCGATGACCTTGGCAGCTTCCGCGACCTTGATGCTCTCCGCTTTGTGAGTGCCCGCCGGAATGATTTCGTTATATAGATCATCCACCAAATCGGCAATTTCTGGAGTCGAGCCGGAGGTAACTTTTTTAATATTGGTAATACGATGTTCCTTGTCTCCTGGATTAACGCGTTCCGGACTATAACCGCAGTAGAAATCTTGATTAAACTTGAGACCCGAGAACTCCTCGAGAATGGGCACGCAATCCTCTTCGGTAGCACCGGGGTAAACCGTCGATTCGTAGATAACAATGTTGCCCTGCTTAAGCGCTTTCCCCACGATTTGACTGGCCTTGATTAACGGGGCGAGATCTGGGCGTTTATACCGGTCAATAGGAGTAGGAACCGTGACGATAAAGCAGTTGCAGGCACGCAAGTCATTTGCATGTGTGGTGTATGACAGCTGTTTCGCCGCCTGCAACTCTTCGGTCGTCGTTTCAAGAGTACGGTCGTTACCCGCTTTAAGTTCGTCGATACGTCTTTCACTAATATCGAAGCCCACTACAAGGCGTTTACGGCCGAATTCAACGGCTAGTGGCAGCCCGACGTATCCGAGGCCGATAACAGCCAACTTAATGTCATTCAATTTCATAGGGGACATTTAAACCTTGAAATAGTTACGATACCAATCAACGAATCGCGTAACCCCCGCTTCCACTGTCGTGGAGGGCTTGTAGTGGAATTGCTCGGCTAGACTATCTACGTTGGCGTAAGTGTCGGGTACATCGCCAGCTTGCAGGGGCAGAAATTCTTTATTTGATACTTTATTAAGCGCCTTTTCCAGGGCAGCAATGTAATCCATTAACTGCACAGGCCGATTATTGCCAATGTTATAAACACGCCATGGGGCGTTGCTGCTGCCAGGGTCGGGTTGCTCACCGTTCCATTTCTCATTTCCTAACGCTGGTTCGTCTAAGACGCGGATAGTACCCTCGACGATATCGTCTATATATGTAAAATCGCGGCGGTGTTTGCCGTAGTTAAAGACCTGAATGGGTTCGTTAGCGAGGATCGCCTTAGTAAACTTAAATAAGGCCATATCGGGGCGCCCCCACGGTCCGTAGACTGTAAAAAACCGCAAACCCGTTGTCGGCAAGCCATAAAGATGACTATAACTATGCGCCATGAGCTCGTTCGATTTTTTGCTCGCGGCATATAAGCTAAGCGGATGATCGACATTCTGCTCTACAGAGAAAGGCATCGCCGTGTTAGCGCCATATACACTGGAACTGCTGGCATAGACTAGGTGTTCGACCGCATTGTGGCGGCACCCTTCCAAAACATGCGCAAACCCAACGATGTTGCTATCGATATACGCCAGCGGGTTTTCGATCGAATAACGCACACCGGCTTGTGCGGCCAAGTTAACCACGCGCCTGGGTTTGTGGCTAGCGAAGGCTTCCTCCAGGGCACCTCGGTCGGACAGATCGATACGCAGGTGGGTGTAGTTCGCGTGCTCCAGGTGTCGCGCTAAACGCTTCTCTTTGAGCACAGGGTCGTAATAGTCGTTATGGTTGTCTATCCCAATCACGTGGTCGCCACGTTCAAGTAGCTTAATTGAGAGGGCAGACCCGATAAAACCAGCCGCGCCAGTAACAAGTATTTTCATAGCTCGATGCGCACGAAGACCAGAGTAGGGCTATTCGTGGTAATCCATAGCTTTATAGCCATGCTTCTTAATAAGCTCATCGCGTTCTGCCGACGTGAGGTCTTCGGACACCATCTCTGCGACCAACCCCGCGAAACTTATTTTGGGCGTCCAGCCCAATTTTTTCCTAGCCTTGCTTGGGTCACCTAGCAAGGTCTCGACTTCGGTAGGCCGAAAATAGCGCGGGTCGACAGCAACAATGCACTTACCCAACGCATCGTACCCCTTCTCGTCAATTCCCTTGCCGTTCCACTTAATGACGATACCGATCTCCTTGGCAGCTGCGTCAACAAATTCGCGCACGCTGTACTGTATGCCCGTGGCAATAACAAAATCCTCGGGTTGATCCTGCTGCAACATCAACCACTGCATTTCAACATAGTCGCGTGCGTGCCCCCAGTCCCGTTTAGCATCGAGATTGCCTAGATAAAGCGTATGCTGCAGGCCGAGCTTAATACGTGCCAGCGCACGAGTAATCTTCCTCGTGACGAAAGTCTCGCCCCTGGTCGGAGATTCATGATTGAAGAGAATGCCGTTGCAGGCATACATGCCGTAGGCCTCGCGGTAATTTACCACGATCCAATGCGCGTAAAGCTTGGCAACCGCGTAAGGACTTCTAGGGTAAAAGGGCGTGGTTTCTTTCTGCGGGGTTTCTTGAACGAGTCCATAAAGTTCGCTCGTCGACGCTTGATAGAAGCGGGTCTTTTTTTCTAGGCCAAGAATGCGGATTGCCTCGAGGAGGCGCAAGACACCAAGCGCATCGGAATTTGCCGTGTATTCGGGCTCTTCAAAGCTGACCGCTACATGACTCTGAGCGGCGAGATTGTATATTTCGTCTGGCTGGACTTGTTGGATGATGCGTGTGAGCGAGGATGAGTCGGTCATGTCTCCATGGTGGAGGTAAAAGCGAACGCCGCTCTCGTGCCTATCCTGATAAAGGTGATCAATACGGTCCGTGTTAAACAGACTGGTGCGGCGCTTGATACCGTGAACGATGTAACCTTTTTTGAGCAGAAATTCGGCGAGGTAAGCGCCATCTTGCCCGGTAACACCCGTGATGAGCGCGATTTTTTGCTGTGTCGTCATGATGATCCTATTCCCATTAGAAGCCGCCAGTCGTTTTCAAAAAGTCCGCATAAGCTCGCTTGACGCCTTGTTCGAGATCGATTTCAGCCTTCCACCCCAAAGCGTGAATGCGGGCGCTGTCCATTAATTTTCGCGGTGCGCCATCATTTTTTGAGGGGTCGAATTGAATTGTTCCCTGGTACCCAACAGTCGCGCCGATCGTTTCAGCCAAAGCACGAATTGAGATGTCATTACCATAACCAACATTAATATGGCTGAGCATTGGGTGGGTGTGCTGAGCGTAAATAATCTTATCGAGATTCATGACATGAACGCACGCTCTTGCCAAATCATCTACGTAAAGAAATTCCCGCTTCGGTGTACCGGTGCCCCAGATCATAACGTTGGGACTACCATTGATTTTGGCTTCGTGAAAGCGGCAGATTAGAGCCGGTATGACGTGGGAATTTTCCGGGTGGTAGTTGTCGCCGGGCCCATAGAGGTTTGTCGGCATTAGGGCGCGATAATCCACGCTGTGGCTTATGCCATACTGGCGGTTGTAGCTCTCGCATAGCTTAATGCCGGCTATCTTCGCAATCGCATAGGGCTCGTTGGTGGGCTCCAGTGTTCCGGTAAGCAAGGCATCCTCGCGCATAGGCTGTGGCGCAAGCCTGGGATAAACGCAGCTGGAGCCCAGAAAGAGCAGTTTCTTGACGCCATTGCGGAATGCCGCGTCGACGACATTGGCCTCAACGATCATGTTTTGGTAAATGAACTCAGCCGGGTAGGTATTGTTTGCGTGGATACCCCCCACCCTGGAGGCAGCTAGATAAACTTGTTCAGGCCTTTCCGCCGCAAAGAAGGCGTAAACGGCAGCTTGAATTGTCAGGTCTAGTTCTGCGCGTGTTCGGACGACGAGCTGTGGCAATGGGTGTCCAGTGTTTAGGAGCTCTCTAATGACGGCCGATCCGACCATACCCCGATGTCCTGCAACATAGATTTTGGGATAGATGCGCATGCCT
The DNA here is from genome assembly GCA_947499755.1 of Betaproteobacteria bacterium. Lineage (GTDB taxonomy): Bacteria > Pseudomonadota > Gammaproteobacteria > Burkholderiales > CANMPU01 > CANMPU01. The sequence continues at coordinate 5,206 of CANMPU010000012.1, forward strand.
ACTGCGTCACCCTTCCATAAGTGTCTTCAAACCTTACGATGTCATCTTCGCCGAGGTAGCTGCCCGACTGGATCTCGATGATCTCTAACTCCACCGCTCCGGGATTCTTGAGTCGGTGCGTTTCACCTATAGGGATGTAGGTTGACTGGTTTTCACTCAGTAAAAAGGTTTCATTGCCCCGCGTGACTTCTGCAATTCCTTTAACGACCACCCAGTGCTCCGCACGATGGTGATGCATTTGCAGGCTCAATGAGGCCCCCGGTTTTACGCCAATGCGCTTCACCTGAAAGCGCTCGCCAACATCCAGGCTGTCGTACCAGCCCCATGGGCGCGCTACCTTACGGTGCGTGATCGCTTGGGTGCATTGCACTTGCTCTAATTTGGCGACAACGTCCTTGACTTGTTCAACATAGTCTCGGTGCGCGATCAACACGGCGTCAGGTGTATCAACAACGACAAGATTTTTAACCCCAAGCGCGACCACAGGTCGATAGGGCGCATGAATAAACGTATTGTTAGTGCGGTGCGCCAGGCCTTGTCCTTGGACACGGTTACCATCTTTATCTGCTTCAGCAAGAAGGGCGACCGAATTCCAACTACCCACATCGCTCCACTGGCCCGCAAGGGGTACAACAGCGATGTCGTCGTGAGATTCCATTACGGCGTAATCTATGCTTTGTGATCGGCAAGCCGAGAATTTAGCGGAATCGGGGCGAATAAACGTGTGCCCGCTGGGCGATATTTCGCTCTTAGCTAAAGCAAATGCGTCTTGGCAAGCGGCCAAGATATCGGGCGCGTGCTGCTGAAGCGCCGCGACGAGAACCTCGGCCTTGCAAAGAAAAATGCCCGCATTCCATAAAGCATTGCCGGCAAGAAGAAGTTCTTGTGCTTTCGCGATTTCTGGTTTTTCGATAAAACGCGCAACGCCGTGACTACCATCGATTCGCGAGCCGCCTTGTTGAATATAGCCGTAGGCGGTGCTCGGGAAATTCGGCAACACGCCAAACGTCACGATAGCGCCTGAATCGGCAGCGTCGACACCTTTTCCGATAGCCTCTATGAACAGTTCAACGTCCGGAATGTGATGGTCGGCAGGGCAGAATAATAATAAATCTTGCCCTGCGCGGCTTACGTGTAACGCGGCAATCGCCATTGCTGCAGCAGTATTGCGTCCCACTGGTTCCAAAAGTACCTCACCGGATACCCGCGCTAATTGTAGGGTATCGGTCACCATGAAACGATGCTCCTCGGATGCTACGATAACCACCGCCCCGCGAAACCTACCCACCCTCTCTAAGGTCAAGTGTAAGAGGCTTTTGTCCCCGATAAGCGGCACAAATTGCTTAGGGAAGCTTTTGCGCGATAGTGGCCACAACCTAGTCCCCGATCCACCACAAAGAACAATGGGGACAATGCGGCTAATCATTTCCAAACAAATCTCTCGTAAATACTTTTGCTTTGACGTCGGCCAATGCCGTAGTCATTCGGTTAGCGACGATCACATCTGACTCTCGCTTAAAAGAATCCAAGTCGTTGACGACGCGAGAATGAAAAAATTCTGCGTCTTTCAGTACCGGCTCATATACGATTACCTCTATCCCTTTCGCTTTGATTCGCTTCATAATGCCTTGGACGCTAGAAGCACGATAGTTGTCGGAGCCCGCCTTCATAATTAGTCGGTATACCCCGACTACTTTCGGATGCATGCCGATAATGCTCTGAGCAATAAAATCTTTGCGCGTGGTATTTGCTTCGACGATGGCGTGCATCAAGTTTTGCGGCACGTCCCGGTAGTTGGCCAAAAGTTGCTTGGTGTCTTTGGGCAGACAATAACCACCATAACCGAAAGATGGATTGTTGTAATGGTCACCGATGCGCGGATCCAAACAAACGCCATCAATGATCTGCCGGGTATCAAGGCTGTGGGTAGCGGCGTACGTATCCAGCTCGTTGAAATAGGCCACGCGCATAGCCAGATAAGTATTGGCAAAGAGCTTGATTGCCTCCGCTTCTATGCTATCCGTGAATAGAGTTGGGATGTCCTGTTTAACAGCACCTTGTTTGAGTAGGTCTGCAAAGGTTTCCGCGCGCTGAGATTTTTCGCCAACGACGATGCGTGAAGGATAAAGATTATCATGGAGCGCACGACCTTCACGCAGAAATTCTGGCGAAAAGATCAGGCTTCCGCAATTAAACCGCCCCCTCGCCCTAGCGGTATAGCCGACCGGGATAGTAGATTTGATAACCATTACCGCTTTGGTGTTGATCGAAATAACGTCGTTGATTATCTCTTCGATAGAGTCGGTATTGAAGTAGTTAGTCGCCGCATCATAATCAGTCGGCGTTGCAATGATAACGAAATCTGCGGCGGAATAGGCGTCGTGCTTGTCGAGGGTGGCGCGAAAGTTAAGCGGTTTATTTCGGAGGAAATCTTCGATATCCGCGTCTTCAATAGGCGATTGCCTACGGTTGAGCATCGCCACTTTCTCGGGGACAATGTCGAGAGCCACAACCTCGTTGTGTTGCGCAAGCAAGATGGCGTTGGATAGCCCGACATAACCTGTGCCTACAACAGCAATTTTCATCGTGCCAGCTTTGACTGTCTAGGTAACTCGGCCTTGAGCTGCTTAATTTCTTCGCGCAAAGCCCCGCACTCTTCCATCTTGTATTTAAGAAAACGGGTCGTAAGTACCGACTTCTCAGCAATTCCCGCTGGCGTCAACAGATAGACATAGCCCATCTTATGGCTGCTGTGGCTAAAGTTCTGTACCTTTACCCAACCTTTTTTCATCAATGCCTGGAAACAGAAATTGATGCTGCCCAGACTAATACCGAGTTCAGTGGCCAGTGTGCGCTGGCTGAGATCCGGGGTTTCGTGTAGGCGACGCAATACCTGAAACTGAATGTCTTCTTGGAGCGAAGCCCGTCGGCTCATCATGGATTCAAGGTGGGAATTAAGAATAAAAAGCGCTTTAGCCACGCTACCGCCATGCTGTTTCACGATCAGCAAGCGCGGTCAATGCTACTTGAAGAGGATCCGGAACGAAAGCAAGATGGCTAAAACTCGTTCAACGGACGAACGCATTGTGCCATAGAGATTTGATTTTGGGAAACGATTTTGGCAAATTACCGATGGTGAAAACCGGCAGCAAGCTCATAATCACCCGCGCTGTTTCTTGCCTCAACTCACTTTGCGTAGACTCGCGGGAGACACGCTCATGCGTACTGGCTTGCTGAGTAACTCGATCAGTACCATAACACGGCTTTCGCCGTCGGCCATCTGGTAGATGCCCTCGATGTCGACAAACGCGCCTTCGGTAAGCTGGACTCGCTCACCCGGGGAGAAGAAGCGCTGCGGTTGGCTACGAATGGCCTCTTCCCGAGACCTTAATAGGCTAATTAGCCTATCATCGACCTTGGCCGGCTCGATGCCGAAGCTGACCAAGCGACTGACGCCCTTGGTAGAGCGAATTGGGCTCCAACACTTAGCGGAATTGCTCGTGTCCAACTGGATGAATAGGTAACGCGGGAACATTGGTTCATTGGCGACCGCCAGACTGCCGTGGCGGAGTTTTTCCGTGGGAAGGATGGGGAGATAGCACAAATAACCTTGCTGTTCCAGGTTTTGCAGGGCGCACTTTTCCTGCCTTGGTTTGGTATGAATTAGATACCAGTTCACCGCTGTCCCTAATTGATTGTTGCTTTGCGCATTTTACAAGTTGCCTCTATTCAGAGCAATGGGAATGCCTCTTTTTTCGCTACGCCCACCGTTAACGTCGGCGAATTCATTTTATCTTCAACACCATTAGGCAGTGCTAGGCGCTAGAAAATTTCTAATCGATAGACCAACGACGAGAGCGCCTGAAGGACGATGCCGCATTTACCGTGAGCGGTGCCCGATATTATTCGATTGCTGGTGCGAAATCCCGTGAACAACACGGTACCTGTGCGCTCGTACTTTTTGGTAGAAAAGCGTTTTGCTTCTGCGTGTGATGTCGGACATACGTACCTAATGAAATTATTTTCTTTGTCGCTGGGGCCTAGCGCGCTTTGTACTGAATCTGGCGTCTAACCGGCTTGTTCTGGAAAATGCCGAGTTTTGGAAACCCTGAGCAATCGGCACCACTCAGCGCAATTGTACTCGCCAACCGCATGACCGAATTAAAATTATTTTCTAATGATTATTTATGGGCTATGCGGGTTTTGACCGACGCGCTGTTTCTTTAAATATTTGCGGCTCTATTTGATTTAATCGGTTTCTTCGGTCTGGCGTCCACTGTCGTATAATTTGAACTATGACTAGACCAGCGCTACATTCATTTAACAAAACACAAATTCGAGAGTTGGCTTTAGCGGCGCGAGCACGGGGCGCTCTGTACGACCTTTCTCAACGCCACCTCGATGATGTCTTTAAGGGCAGCATCGATCGCTTCTGCGACATCGCCCATAAATTAAGAGCATGTAAACGGGTGCTTGACGTCGGGGCTGGGCATGGGATGCTGCTTTCTTTACTTTCGCAGCTCGGACACGAGTGTTATGCGTTGGACATTGCAGATACTCAGGCCGCGTTTCGGGAAACTAATCAACTTAGCCAAATTCATTTCCAGGTCTGTAACGTTGAGGTGGATGCCCTACCATTTGCGAACGATTATTTTGATGCCGTCGTCTGTTGTCAGGTGCTTGAGCATTTTACGCACTCCCATTTACCAGCGCTGCAGGAAATATATAGGGTACTAACTATTGGCGGCATTGTTGAAATCGACGTACCAAACGCCGTATGTTTCCGTAATCGTAGTCGCATGCTTAGAGGCAAGCATATTACCTATGATTATGAAAAACACTATTTACACGCAGCACCGATACTCTATCAAGGAATGTCATTCTATCCAGAACGACACAACAGAGAATTTGTTAAAAGCGACCTTCTTTTGTTACTGCGGACCAGCCGATTCAGAAATATCCAAATCTCTTACCTTAAATCGCGCCGTTATCGGGCGGGGCTAGAAAAATTTCGTGTTTTCGGCAGCGCGCTGCGCGACGCTGTTCCATCCTTCAGAAAATCACTAATCGCTTTTGCGGAAAAATAGCTTGTGAATTTTAGCCGCATAAGCCGCCAAGCCGAAACACTAGCTCCGTGGGTAGTGGTCGCCTTAGGCATCTCACTCCCGATATCTACTGCGTTAGACAATGTCTTGCTTTTCGTAATATTAATCCTGTGGGTCGCTAGTGCGGAATACAAAACACGCATCGTACTTGCGCTGAAAAACCCTGTCGCACTGGCAGCCGTTGCGATTTTCTTGCTCTATGTGTTGGGCTTGCTTTACGGAGACGCGGAAAAAGCAGACGCGTTGAAATCGCTAAGCAAAGCGTCAAATTTCCTGCTGATTGCTTTATTCATACCGCTATTACAGAATGAAAAAACGCGGCGCTGGGCAATCAACGCTTTCCTCTGCGCTATGTCGATAACATTAGTCATTTCATATCTGAAGTGGTTTGATGTGCTACCGCAAAGCGGTTTTATCAAAGGGTCACCACAAGACCCTACAGTATTTAAAGCGCATATCACACAAAATCTACTCATGGCTTATGCTACCTATTTTTTCGCTGTGCACGCTAGAATCGTGACGACACGTAATACTCGCTTGATCTATATCGCACTGTTCGGACTTGGTCTATTTAACGTTCTATTCATGGTACAAGGGCGAACCGGGCAATTTGCTTTAATCGTTCTCCTTGGGTATTTTTTGGTAAAGTGGTTACGCTGGAAAAGCATATTTGCTATTTTAGCCATGCTCGCGCTAATTGGTGGTCTCGCCTATTTGTTTTCGTCTAGCGCCATACACCAAAGAACGGTACAAATGCTGAGTGAATATTCTGCATGGAATTCTCATGAATCCAGTACAACATCAACTGGTCAACGATTGGAGTTCTATAAGCACGCTGTAACAATTATTCGCGATCGCCCTCTGGTTGGCGTCGGCACCGGAGGTTTCCGCAAAGCGTACGCCAAACAAGTGGAGAATACCGCGATGACCCCCACCAACAATCCGCACAATGAGTACATTATGGTTACTACCCAGTTGGGATTCGTTGGTCTCTTTGCATTGCTAACTCTGTTTTATCTGCAATGGCGCCTAGCGCGTCAACTGAGCACAGTTGACGAATTACGCGCTAAGGGGCTGTTGATTTCTATCGTTTGCGCGAGTTTTTTTAATTCCACACTCATGGACCACACCGAAGGCTTGTTTTATGTTTGGATGAGTGCCGTTCTTTACGCTACATTACCGCCTTTACACACTCACAAATATCGCGCATGAGTCTATCCGTCATTATTATTACTAAGAATGAGCAGGGCGCCATAAGCCGTTGCCTCGATTCCGTTGCCTGGACTGATGAAATTATCGTGGTCGACTCTGGAAGCAGCGATGATACGGTGGCTATATGCAAA
>CANMPU010000013.1 GCA_947499755.1 Betaproteobacteria bacterium
ACGCGAAGCAGCATGCGCGCGAGGCGGAAATTATTATCCAAGCCGGTCGCCCAGGAATGATCACGATTGCTACAAATATGGCGGGTCGTGGTACCGATATTGTGCTCGGTGGAAATGTCGAAGCTGAAATTGTTCAACTTGAAGAATCTGGAACCCTGACCGATCCCGAGTCTCAGATCGCTACCTTACGTACAAAATGGAAAGAGCAACATGCCAGGGTGGTTTCGGCGGGCGGATTACATATTATTGGTACTGAGAGACATGAGTCGCGACGCATAGATAATCAACTTCGCGGACGCTCAGGGCGCCAGGGTGACCCAGGGTCTAGTCGATTTTATTTGTCCTTAGAGGATTCCTTGCTGCGAATTTTTGCTTCCGATCGCGTTGCGTCCATCATGGAGCGGCTAAAAATGCCGGAAGGTGAAGCGATTGAGCACCCCTGGGTGACTAGGGCTATTGAAAACGCGCAGCGCAAAGTGGAAAGCCGTAATTTCGACACACGCAAGCAACTACTAGAGTACGACGACGTTGCAAATGATCAGCGTCGCGTTATTTACCAGGAGCGCAATAAATTTTTGGATGCCGACGATGTTACTGACACTATTCATGGCATGCGCGAAAGTGTGGTAAACAATTTAATCAATGATTATATCCCGCGGGAAAGTATAGAAGAGCAGTGGGAGCTAGAGGGTTTGGAGACCACGTTGGCGGCCGAGCTGCATCTGCACTTGCCGATTCGTTCGTGGTTAGCGGAGAACGAAAACCTAGACGAAGAGGGCATACGTCACCGTGTTTTAGACGCCGCCGATAAATATTATCAGGAAAAAATTGGGGCAGTAGATGCGCAGGCAGTTAAAAATTACGAACGATTTATTATGCTCCACAGCTTGGATGCGCACTGGCGTGAACATCTGGGCGCTTTGGATCACTTACGCCAAGGGATTCATCTACGCGGTTACGCGCAAAAAAACCCCAAGCAAGAATATAAACGGGAAGCGTTTGAATTGTTTTCTGCAATGCTCGATACGGTGAAAGCGGAAGTCACGCGCATTCTAATGACAGTACAAATTAAGAGTCGCGAAGATGTGGCACAGGTCGAGGCGCTGGAGCCGATGGGAAATGTTCAGTATCAGCATGCTGAATATAGTGAAAGCGAAGCAAAAGAAGAGGTGGTTGAGCAAGCGCAACCGACTACGCGTAAGGGACACAAAGTCGGGCGTAACGATCCGTGTCCGTGTGGGTCGGAAAAAAAATATAAACATTGCCATGGCAGGCTAACGAGCTAGCGAAACTATGTTCGAAGCAAATGCTCTGTTTAGAATGCTTTAATATTAGTCACACAGAATAGTCGCACAATGCCAGTTAATCTCGTTGCACCTAACCCAGAAAATTTAAATCCTGTTCCCGGAATTATGCTTGGTGTCGCCAAGGCCGGAATACGGAAATCAAATCGAACTGATTTACTAGTATTGAACCTAAGCGCTGAGTCGTGTGTTGCCGCAGCGTTTACGCAGAACCGTTTTTGTGCGGCTCCTGTCATTGTTGCGAAAAAGCATTTGGCCGAGAATACCGACGGCGTAAGGGCCTTGGTGATCAATACCGGCAACGCAAATGCCGGAACTGGAACACAAGGATTGCTTGCGGCACAGCGCACTTGCCAAGAGCTTGCGCAGCTATTACGGTGCCATGAAATTCAAGTGCTGCCATTTTCAACTGGGGTAATCATGGAGCCGCTACCGCTAGAGCGTCTCGTCGCCGGTTTGCCAGCGTGTATCGCCGATCTTAGAGAAGATAATTGGTTTAACGCCGCGCAGGCGATTATGACCACCGACACCTGCCCTAAGGCGATCTCGTCGCAAATAGAAATCGCAGGTAAGAAAATCACCATTACTGGTATAGCAAAAGGTGCGGGGATGATACGCCCCGACATGGCGACGATGTTGGGATTTATTGCAACGGATGCGAATGTGGCGCAGCCACAGCTTCAGGCCATGCTCGATATTATCGTCCAGCGTAGCTTTAATCGCATTTCGATTGATGGCGATACGTCGACTAACGACGCTGTCATTCTGGTGGCGAGCGGAAGGGCGGGTAATGCCGCTATCACTTCGATTGAATCGGCGCCAGGCAAGCAGTTATTAGAGGCGATTACTGCCGTTGCCGTTTGGCTGGCACAGGCGATAGTGCGTGACGGGGAGGGGGCGACCAAGTTCATCACGGTAAACGTAGATCAAGGCGCGAACGAGGATGAGTGTAAAAAAGTTGCCTATGCGATTGCACATTCACCTTTGGTTAAAACTGCATTCTTCGCATCGGATCCTAATTTGGGACGGATTCTTGCTGCGATCGGTTATGCGGGAATAGCCGATTTAGACGTCGCACACGTTAGTATGTATTTGGATGATGTCCTGGTTGTCGAAGCAGGCAGCCGTAGTCCGGGATATGTGGAACACGATGCACAAATGGTGATGAAGAAAAGTGATATCACGATACGTATCCTGCTCGGACGGGGTGTCACCTCTACCACGGTATGGACGTGTGATCTTTCGCATGACTACGTTAGCATCAACGCGGATTACCGTAGTTGAATCCCGTATTAAGTGCCATAGCCGGGACTGGTCCGGCGTAATGCGCCATAAGGTGTAGGCATGCTGCGCTCCATTGATCTAAACCAGGACAAATCTACAGTAGACTGGAATACAGTTCTTGCTGCGCGTTGGCGTAATCAGCGTAATACCCACGGATTTTGGCCTATAGCTCATCCGCATGTTATCGGACTCAACGATCTAAAAAACATCAATTCACAGATTAAACTTGCTGATCAGAATACCTTGCAATTCGTTCTTGGTTATCCCGCGAATAATGTATTGTTAACAGGCGCGCGTGGAACCGGTAAATCATCGCTGGTAAAAGCCGTGTTCCACAAATATTCTGATCGTGGGTTGCGTCTAGTTGAAATTAACAAAAGCGAATTGCTGGATTTGCCGGAAATCGTCGAGCATCTATGTTCGCTTTCAAATAAATTTATATTATTTTGCGATGATTTATCTTTTTCTTCTGACGACATTGGTTATACCGCGCTTAAAGCAGTTCTTGATGGTTCTATCGCCGCACCATCAGAGAATGTATTGATCTATGCAACTTCAAATCGAAGACACTTAATGCCAGAAAGTATTGCCGACAATCTTGCTGCGCATCGAATTGACGATGAGATACACCTCGGAGAAAGCGTAGAAGAAAAGATATCATTGTCGGAGCGTTTCGGAATATGGATCTCGTTCCAACCATTCACGCAAGAGCAATACCTTACAGCGGTGGACTACTGGTTGGAAAAATATGACACAAGCGAAATTGGAAAATCGAATATGCAAAATGCCGCGCGAAATTGGGGCGCGATGCGCGGCTCATATAGCGGACGTATCGCGCACCAGTTCGTTCGTGACTGCATAGGGCGCAAGCTTTCTTCGGGAAAATCATGAGTGAGATTGTTTCGTTAGCTGATGCGGCGCCTTGTATTGATGTTGCCGTCGCTGTCATTATTAACGCCAAGGGTGAGTTTGTGCTCGCGCAACGCCCGCCCGGAAAACCTTATGCCGGATACTGGGAATTCCCAGGAGGGAAATTAGAAGCCGGCGAAACGCCTGAGGAGGCGTTGGCGCGCGAGTTACGGGAGGAGTTGGGCATCTGCGTAAATGTTGCGTTTCCCTGGGTAACGCAATTTTTTGAGTATCCTCACGCGCGGGTCAAATTGTATTTTTTTAAAGTCCTAAGCTGGAGCGGCGAATTGCTGCCGAAAGAACATCAACAAGTTACCTGGCAAACTTTGCAAAAGCGTTTGGTTGAACCATTGCTCCCGGCGAATGGCCCAATATTACGCGCACTCGCTTTGCCAACAACTTATGCCATCAGCAACGCGGAGAAAAGCGGTATAAAAGTCTTCATGAAACAACTTGAACTTGCGTTACGAAAGGGATTACGCCTTGTTCAAATACGTGAAAAAGCGATGTCACAGAGTAGTCTCCTATCTTTTTCTAAGGGTGTTGTAGAGTTGGCGCACGAATTTGGCGCTCGCGTCGTCGTGAATACCGATGTTGATGTCGCGGTCGAAGCCCAAGCGGACGGCGTTCATCTTACTTCAGCGCAACTCAACGACATTTCACTACGCCCGGATGTGGCCTGGTGTGGAGCCTCATGCCATAACGCGGCAGAACTGGAGCGCGCGGCCGGTTTAGGAGTCGATTTTGTCGTATTAGGACCTGTTAACGCTACGCCGAGCCATGGCGGGCTAACGCCGCTTGGCTGGGAATTATTTTCTGAACTGATTCGAGATTACCCGCTTCCGGTTTACGCTCTTGGGGGATTACGCGATCACGATATGACAACAGCCTGGAGGCACGGAGCACACGGCATTAGCATGCTAAACGCAGTTTGGCCATCAGTAACTGTTAAGCCCGCACCTTTGCATGACGACAGGCTGTCAATCTAACGGGTCGTCTGCTTGCTCGTCGAGATTACCGTCTGATTCTTTAAGAGGTACCCGGTAACTTTCGTTTGCCCACGCACCAAGATCGATGAGTTTGCAGCGTTCACAGCAAAACGGTCTATAGCGATTGCTTACGTCCCATAAGGCGGGATTGGCACAGTTCGGACATTTAACATACTTACTCTTTTTGTCCATCCCGCTAGCGATTACAGATTGCAATAAGTGAGCTCAAAATCCACGTCAGTTTCGTAGACATGTGGTTTCTGCATATCCTCTTGAACAACAAATCTAATATTGAGCGCGTATTTATTTGCGCTAATCTCTGGTAGGCAGGTGTATTCGCGTCTAAGTTTGATTGAAAGCATTTGCGCGGTCTTTCCGGCAAGCATTTGTTGAAATACACCACGGTATGCGATATGACGGATAGATTTACCGCTGTCGCGCAACATACGTAAAACAATCGCCAACCCATCGTGTATTGGCAGAAAGGGTTCGATCCACGCGCGTAAATCATGCATGCGAATTTCCGAGCTTTGGTTTAGCCAGTAATGATAAGACGGAACATCAAATTCGCAAACACCACCCGGAATGTTGGTACGCTGTTTGATACTCATCAACCATTCATTACCTCTGAGTTCTTGCCCGACCTTGCCGGACATCTGGAAAAGTCGAGCAGCGGTTCGATATCGGCCAAGACGCTTGATAGCGCCTCTTCCGATACTGCCGGATTGTCACGCAATGCTTCCAGTACTTGTTTTTGCCGCTCCAACTCTTGCATTAAATCCGACTTCAGGTCCGCACGTGCGGCGACGTCCAGAATCTCGAACAGAGAGACCAGCGCGATGTGGTGTTCTTGGGCATCAGTTTTTAAAGAGAAATAATTGGTTCGATGATATAGGTCTTCGAGCCGCAATAACGTCCGTATGCGTTCGCTTAAGGGATATTCGTAGTGAATTACCAAGTCGGATGACACCAAAGCGATCCTAGATTACCACCGTTATTTCCCAAAGTGGGTGTGGGTGCATATTGGTTAGTGTTCTTTAATTAAGCGAATGCTTATCATGCAAATAGTAAACACAGCTTGTGTGTACATTGAAGTATGGTACAAAACAGGACAAAAATAAATATGTCTTGCGGCTCACCCTTAATTTTTTGCGGCTGCTTCGGCAGAATGCACTGCACGATCGAGGTATTTACGGTGTAAGGATACAATTTGCTTCTTTAGCGAAGAGAGGTCTGTAGTATTCAAAACAACGTCGTCAGCACGTCTTAGGCGTTCCGCACGAACTAGCTGTGTTGCCATGATGGCTTCGACCTCTTGCTGACTAAGGCCGCTGCGCTGATGGGTGCGCGCAATTTGTTGATCGGTATCACAGTCGACAACCAAACTGGTATCGATCAAATCATTATACCCATCGGTCTCAAAAAGTAACGGAACGACAAGGATGGTATACACCCCGTTCCCACGCGCTATTTTATCTTTGACGGCGTGGCGGATCAGCGGATGTAGAATTCCCTCTAACTTTGCGCGCGCCGTAGAGTCTGCGAATACCAAATTCCGCATTCGGGTTCTATCCATGCTGCCATTGGGCAGGATAAAATTGTTGCCAAATTCTCGCGTAATAGAAATTAATGCCGCTTGGCCTTTGGCAGTTAAATCCCGCGCGATCGCATCGGTATCCACGATGTCGACGCCGAGATCCCTAAAAATTTCTGCGACTGTGCTTTTACCGCTCCCTATGCCACCAGTTAATCCAACAATAAAGGCCATTACGAAACGCTTTGTAGATACGCCGAAACTATGGAATTTCCCCAGAACAGAGCGATTAATCCCGCCAGCGCCAAATACGGGCCAAACGGTATGGGGATATGGCGAGAATTTCGTCCGATGACAATAAGAGCGATCCCTATAACTGCGCCTACCAACGATGAAAACAGGATTACGAGCGGTAGCATCTTCCATCCCAACCAGGCGCCGATCGCCGCAAGTAACTTAAAGTCACCGTGACCCATGCCCTGTTTTCCGGTTGCAAGCTCAAAGAGCCAGCACACCAACCACAACACTAAGTAACCCGCTACGGCACCGACAACTGCGGAATGGAGTGAAGTGAAAACATTACCAATGTTGAAAAGTAGTCCGACCCACAACAACGGCAACGTAATATTGTCTGGGAGAAGTTGCGTATCGACATCGATGAAAGTAAGGGCAATGAGCGCCCAGGTAAATACTAATGCAGCGGCAGTGGTAACGGAAAATCCGAATCGCCAAGCAATATAGCCGCTGATTAAGCCGGTGCTTAATTCGACTATGGGATAACGTATCGAAATTGGTGTTTTGCAGGCGGAGCATTTTCCTCTAAGTACGAGAAAGCTTAGTAGCGGGATATTTTCTAGAACGCCAATCGCATGTTGGCAGCTTGGACAATTTGATCTTGGGACGATGAGATTAAAAGCATCACGGCGTGGCACATCCTCACCGTTTAGTTCAATACATTGATCGCGCCATTCGCGTTCTAACATTTTTGGCACGCGGTGAATGACCACGTTGAGAAAGCTGCCCACCACTAAACCCAACAGCACGCACAACGAAACGAGCAACGCAGGGTAAAACTGAACGGCTTCTAGTACAGCCATTAGCCTATTGCATCACCCAGGTTACCCATACGCAGTCTAACGCGATTGCCACACTATACGACCTGGCCTAGCTTGAAAATCGGCAGGTACATCGCGATGACCATGCCACCGATGACGACACCAAGCACGACCATAATCATAGGCTCCATTAAACTGCTAAGCGCGTCGACCGCGTCATCAACTTCCGCTTCAAAGAAATCCGCGACCTTGCTTAACATGCCATCCAGCGCGCCGGACTCTTCGCCGATAGAGGTCATTTGCAAAACCATATTTGGGAATACATCGGTATTTTGCATAGCGACGGTAAGACTGGTGCCAGTTGATACCTCTCCTTGAACCTTTTTGGTCGCTTCATAATAAATATAGTTTCCCGATGCGCCGGCAACCGAGTCTAATGCCTCCACCAATGGAACGCCGGCAGCAAACATGGTAGACAGTGTCCTGGCCCAACGATATCGAAGGCCTGCAACAGCGGCACACCGGATTTCATCATGGTTGCGAGTTGCCGGGTAAAAATGGCGATGTCCTTTTCCTTTATACTCTTGCCGCCAGCCGTTTTGAGCTTTTTAACTTTGAGGATGGTGACCCCTTGGCGGCGCAGCATTGCGCGAACCACCGCCTCACCGCCAGCACGTAATTCACCGCTCACGCTTTTCCCGGTTCTATCCTTGCCTCGCCAAGAAAACACCGCTTCTTTGGTGCCTTTAGCTTACTTTTTAACGGGTGCCGTTGCCATAGCACTATCCTTATTCGTTGGTGACTGCTTCAATTTCTTCTAACGACGTGTCGCCGTATTTTACCTTGATTAAACCGGATTGCCTAAGGTCACGTATCCCTTCTTTCCTCGCTTGATCGGCTATATCAATCGCCGTACAGTTTTTCATAATCAATCGCGCCATAGCTTCAGAAATAGGCATGACTTGATATATACCAACACGACCCTTGTAGCCGGTATTCTTACATAATTCACAACCGGTGTGTCCATAAGGTTGCCAACTTCCATCAAGGTCGCTTTCACTGTATCCGGCACGCAGCAACGCTTCCTTGGGTATATCTATCGGTTGTTTACATTTACATAGGCGCCGTGCGAGGCGTTGTGCGGTAATTAACATCACCGAGGGGGCAATGTTAAATGGCGCCACTCCCATGTTGAGTAAACGCGAAAGCGTTGCGGGCGCGTCGTTGGTATGTAGCGTCGACATGACCATATGTCCTGTTTGTGCGGCTTTAATCGCGATATCGGCGGTGATGAGATCACGAATTTCTCCAACCATAATGATGTCTGGATCTTGGCGCAAAAATGCGCGCAGAGCGGTTGCGAAAGTTAACCCCGCCTTTTCGTTAACGTTTACCTGGTTCACGCCCGGTAGATTTATTTCCGCCGGGTCTTCGGCGGTCGAAATATTAATCCCCGGTTTGTTGAGAATATTTAGGCAGGTGTACAAAGAAACCGTCTTACCGCTACCTGTTGGGCCAGTTACCAGAATCATGCCGTAGAGGCGCCCGATCGCATTAAGTAAATGTTGTTTTTGATCCGGTTCATAGCCGAGAGCATCGAAGCCCAGCGTCGCGCTTGACGGATCGAGTATACGCATGACAATCTTCTCGCCAAACAAGGTAGGAAGCGTACTCACGCGAAAATCGATAGTCCGCGTCTTCGATAGCATCAATTTCATTCTGCCGTCTTGCGGTACGCACTTTTCAGAAATATCCATCTTCGAAATGACTTTAATGCGCGAAGCAATCTTATCCTTAAGCGCTAACGGTGGCGTTGCCACCTCGTACAATATGCCATCGGTGCGATAGCGAATGCGGTAAAATTTCTCAAACGGTTCAAAGTGAATATCCGATGCACCACCGTTGATGGCGTCGATTAGTATCTTTTGAATATATTTTACGACTGGCGCATCGTCGATTTCACCACTAGCCGCGTCGTCGTTGACTTCCGTTTGTTCGCCGTCGGTCAGCTCAAGATCAATATTGTCGTCGACTAAATTTTTAAGGCTGACGTCGTTGGCTTCAATTAATTTTTTTATAAACGACCCTAATTTGTCGTCTTCCACAACGATTGGGTGGACGGTAAGACCCGTCTGAAATTTGATGTCGTTCAACGCGGGGCGATTGGTCGGGTCAGAAACGCCGACATACAACCATTTTTCACGTTGATAAAGTGGGACCAATCTATGCGTTTGAATTGCCTTAGGGTCGATAATTTTTTTCGGAAGCTGATCAGAATCGATCGCGTTTAGATCTAACAACGGCAAGCCAAATGTTTTCGCGGCAAAAAGCGCGATATCAGGCGCGGTGAATTTCTTCGCAGATATTAGTTGCTCAACAAATCCTAAGCCGGAATTGTTCGCCTCGGTCTGGATCGCCTCCGCCTCTGCTTCTGCGAGTCCGCCTTTTTGTACCAAGGCGCGGGCAAGTCCGCTTAGGTTACTCGGCGTTATTGCTGTGCCCATATTTCACACCCTGCTCCAAAACGATAGTAATCGAGTATGCCAAGTGGGCGCGCCACTTCGCCGATTCAGGCGCTTTCGACGGCAGGAAAAATACGCACCGCTTTTACGATCCGATCTTGCGTTTGTACAATCTCCATCGGGTGCCCTGCGATCTTTACGCTTGTGCCTGGCTCGGGAATATCCTGGAAATGCTCAAGGATCAGCCCATTTAATGTTTTCGGTCCTTCAATGGGAAACTTTAGGCCTAATTTACGGTTGAGATCCCGCAGTAAAATGCTACCTTCCACGAGAACGCTGCCATCAACTTGTTTTACGAATCCGCCCGGCGTGGGCGCTTGGGTAAAAAATTCTCCGATAATTTCTTCTAAAATATCATCAAGCGTAATCAGCCCCATAAGTTCGCCGTATTCATCTACCACCAATCCCATGCACTCTTGTTTTTCCTGAAAATTTTGCAATTGCGAGAGCAAGGGCGTGCCGGATGGTACGAAATACGCTTCCTTCATTGACTGTTGTAGATTTCCCGACGTGATCAATTTATCCTGGGGCAGGTGGAGCACTTTGCGCACGTGAACCATGCCGATAATTTCCTCGATGCGCTCGCGATAGACCGGAAGTCGCGTATGAAAACAAGTTGCAAGCTGTTGGCGCATTTCCTCGGGCGTACCGTTGATGTCAATTGCCTCGATTTGATTTCGTGGCGTCATCACATCGTCCACTGTAATTGATTCTAGATCGAATAGATTCACCAAAATACTTTGATGCTTTTTTTGCACAAAATGTGCCGACTCCAACACCAGCATACGCAATTCTTCTAAGCTGAGTTGATGGCTATGGCCCTCTGTGGGAGTACGAAAACGCAGCACCTTTAGCGCGCCGTTGACAAAAATATTTAGAAACCAGACTACCGGATAGAACCCCTTAAGTAGCGGCGTCAACAGAAAGCTTAGTACGAGTGCGGTGCGTGTGGGATAAGCCGCCGCGATAACTTTTGGCGCAAGTTCGCAAAAAACTAATACTACGAACGTTAATAGCAAGGTAGCGATGAAAGGCGCAAGTTCACCGCTTCCAAATAAGCGTATGGTTACGAGTGTCACTAGGGTGGCCGACGCGATATTTGCCAGCGTATTCCCCAGCAATATTACGCCCAACAACTTATCGGGTTTGGACAGTAACGCGAGCGCCAATTTTGCACCGCGATGTCCTTTATTTGCGAGATGCTTCAGACGATAGCGATTGGCAGCCATCATACAAGTCTCGGAGATCGAAAAAAACGCCGAGATAAAGAGCAATGCGAATAGCGCGCCGACTAATGCGCCAAGTGGGATGTCATTCAAAAGGTTGCGGCTCCTATGTTAACGAAGATTGTTCAGTATTCGAGGGGGGGTGTGCTTTGTCAAGCGCGACGCAGGCGCGCCAGCCAAGGGCGATTAATTATCTGTGAAGTATAGATTCGATGACAAATTTGCTTCCGAAATACGCCAAAAATAACGATAAAAATCCAGCCATAGTCCAACGTATCGCTATTTTTCCGCGCCAGCCATATATGGTACGCCCACTCAAAAGTGCGGCAAAAATACACCAGGATATGATCGCGAAAAGAGTTTTATGATTAAAGCGTAATGGTTGTGCAAAAAGTTCTTCAGAAAATACCATGCCGCTCAATACGGTAAGCGTTAACAATATAAACCCAGCAACAATGATGCGGAACAATAGTGTTTCCATCGTGAGCAGAGGCGGCAGATGTTGCAGCACACTTGGAGAAGCACCGCTACGTAACCATTTTTCCTGTAGCGCCATCAGCACAACGTGTAAGCACGCGATCGTAAATAAACCGTAGGCCAGCATTGATATTAGCAAGTGCAAGGTGAACATGACATGACCAGTATTTTGGACGGGATGAGCGGAAGGAAGCATGAGCGGCGCAAGCGAACCTAATGCGGCGAGCGGTGTGACTAAAAGCTGCAATCCTTCCAAGCGATAAAAGAAATTGCCGATCCAGTACAACAGTACAGCTAGTACGACCACAATGGACAGGGCGTTGCCCACACCCAAGTAAAGGTCG
>CANMPU010000014.1 GCA_947499755.1 Betaproteobacteria bacterium
CCATCGGTCAGATTTACCGCATTGCTCGTCCCGACGATGACAAAATAGCTGATCACTAGAAAACCGATTACACCCAAGGGGTAAGCGACGTGTTTAAAAAATGGAACGATAAATTCAGTTTGTGAAGGCATGGTCGCACTAAAAGCGAGATACCCAGCTGCGGCTAATCCGATCAGGGATTGCCAGAAATACTTCCATTTTGCCGAAAGCCCTTTCGGGTTGCGATGAACCACTTTGCGATAATCATCAATCCAACCGATAACCCCGAATCCCACCGCTACCGCGAGCACCACCCAGACCAGGCGATTACTTAAGTCCGCCCACAGGAGCGTTGTGACAACAATGGAGACCAGGATCAATGCGCCACCCATCGTCGGCGTACCGGCTTTGATTAAGTGGGTTTGTGGCCCATCATCACGTACTGCTTGCCCTATTTTGTATGCGGTCAGACGCCGTATCATCGTCGGGCCAACCATAAATGAGATGGCAAGTGCGGTTAACGTCGCCAGCACGGCGCGTAGCGTGATGTAGTTGAACACGTTAAAAGAACTAACGTGGAAATGTTGCACCAGCCAATGTGTGAGCGCCAATATCATGGGCGTTTCATGCAAAATAAATTATCAGTATTAATGCCTATAGTCACCATTGGCCACGCTCTTAGTGTTTTCATCCAGCGGCGTAAACGATTTCACGACGCGCTCCATTTGCATAAAACGCGAGCCTTTCACCAACAGAGTTACGTTTGGCGCAAGCAAATTTTCTATTTCCGCAAGCAGTTCCTGCATGCGCTCAAAGTGGCGCGCGCCACTACCAAACGCGGTGGATGTTGCGCTACTTAGATCGCCCAGTGTTAACAACACGTCAATTCCGGAGCACTTCGCCTCAGCACCGATTTCTGCATGGAATTCGCGACCGCGAACACCGAGTTCACCCATGTCGCCAAGTACTAATATTTTTTTTCCGGTTGCTCGCGCGAGCACTGCGATCGCTGCGCGTACTGATTCCGGATTGGCGTTGTAAGTGTCATCAATTAATTTGGCCCCTAACACGCAAGGTTTTATTTCTAGGCGGCCTTTGTGGCCATGAAAATCGCTGAGGCCTTGCGCGATTGTTTCCAGCGATATATTTAGCGCTTTCGCACCAGCTGCCGCTGCCAACGCGTTATAAACGTTATGTACGCCGGGAACATTTAACGAAACATTTAAGCTTTCAGTCGGCGTCTTAAGTTCTATCTGGCTGGAATCGACATCGAGCGTCGCGCGTGCACTGACCATCGCATCCCCTTGCATGCCAAAATCCACGACGCGACGATCGTGCGCAAGCTCGCGCCACAGCCCAGAAAATGCGTCGTCCCGATTGATAACTGCGACGCCGTCTGCAGCTAAGCCTTCGAATATTTCACCTTTGGCACGCGCTATGGCCTCCAACGATCCCAGCCCGGCCAAATGCGCGCGCCCAGCATTAATAATAATCGCGACATTTGGCTTGCTCAGCTGGGACAAATAGCCAATTTCTCCTTGATGACTCATGCCCATTTCGACAACGGCAAACTGATGCTGCGTTCGCAATCGAAACAGCGTGAGTGGCACACCGATATCATTGTTCAAATTTCCCTGTGTCGCTAAGATTTCCGCGCGGCTGGAATTAATTTCGACGCGGCGTAATATCGCAGCGAGCATTTCCTTTACCGTGGTCTTGCCGCTGCTGCCAGTTAAGGCGACAAGCGGAATTGCAAAGCGTTCACGCCAACTGCTCGCGAGCTTTCCTAAAGCAAGACGCGTATCCTCGACAGCAACACAGCGAATCAAACTAGCGCACTCGGCGTGGTGTTGCTTATTGACGATCGCGGCCACGGCACCTTGCTCTTTTGCGCGACTTACGAACGCATGTCCATCGAAGCGCTCTCCGATAAGCGCGACAAATAAATCCCTTTTTTGGATAGCACGGCTATCTGTGCATACGTTTTCGAATGCGACATCCGCGTCCGTGAAAGACACGCCTAATATTTCTGCGACCTGGGATAAGCGCATCATCTCCATGATCGCTAGTGATTCCCCTGCGCTAACACTGATTGCGCAAATGTAAAATCATTAAACGGAAATCTTTTTCCCATAATTTCCTGGTAATTTTCATCGCCTTTACCTGCTATCAATACGACGTCCCCTCTTTTTGCCGATGTGATTGCGGAAAATATCGCTTCCGCGCGATCGGGTATCACACGATAGTTCGATCTCGCACCGTGAATGATGTCTTGCAAAATCACTTCTGGGTCTTCGTTGCGCGGATTGTCATTTGTGAGAATCAATTCATCTGCGCAACGCGACGCGACGCTGCCCATGAGCGGCCGCTTTCCACGATCGCGCTCACCGCCACAACCGAAAACGCAGATCAACTTTGGCTTATTACGGCGTGTTGCGGATTGTTTGCGAGATAACGTCAGATTCTTTGCATCGAGTAATTCACGTAGCGAGTACAATACTTTTTCTAGGGCGTCTGGCGTATGCGCATAATCGATAACGACTAACGCTTGCGTGCCCCCGCCGACGCATTGCATCCTTCCGTTTGGTGCTTGTACTTGCTGTAATGATGTTACGGCAGGGCGTAGCGCTATGCCACTCACCAGTAAGACTGAGAGCGACCCCAAGAGATTACTCGCATTGAATTTACCGAGTAATGGACTACGCAGCCGTGCATTTCCCCAGGGCGACGATACATCGAAGGTTAATCCACTGGCGCTAGCACACAGATTACACCCAACGACCGTAGCGATGCCCTGCTGCAGCTTTGCGCCTACCTTAAAGCCATAACCAATAACTTCAACCTTGCGTTGTTTCAAAGACTCAGCAAGCTCCAAACCGAATTTGTCGTCAAAGTTAACAATGGCGTAACGCAGAGATGGGAAGCGAAACAGCTTCGCTTTTGCTGCTTTATAGGCGCGAGCATTGCCGTGATAATCAAGATGATCGCGCGTCAGATTGGTGAGTAGCGCGACATCAAATTCAACGCCATTGAGACGGCCTTGTGACAAACCATGAGACGAGGCCTCAAGTGCGGCGGCGCGAGCACCTTGCTTTACATATTTTTTTAGTTGGGTCTGTGTAAATACCGCGTCCGGCGTGGTGGTATCGTTGGGGGCTAATTTATCCAAAAACCCACAACCCAACGTTCCAATCACTGCCGTTTTTTTCCCACGCGCCGTCAACGCCTGCGCGATCCAATGACTACAGGACGTTTTTCCGTTAGTACCGGTAACCCCTATCATCCACAAATGCTCCGACGGATAGCCATAAACTTTTGCTGCGATAACGCCAATATTGGCGCGTAGTTGAGGAATGCCAAGATTTGGAACGCGCCATTTCTCATTCCAGCTAAATTGATCGCTTTCCCACAACACCCCCTTGCATCCAGAGCGCAATGCATTCGCAATGAATTGTCTGCCGTCTTGTTTTTCTCCGGGGTAAGCAACAAAGATATCTCCGGGTTTGACGCATCGACTATCTCTAACTAAACGACGAATCGGTACACCCAAAGCATTCAGGTCGCTGATATCAAATTTTGTACACTTCCAATGCCGCGTCTTCGGACTACCTATACCGATACCAGGACGCGCCACTTTGTTTATCAGTTGCTGTTGAGGTGTGACCACGGCTACACCCCTTCCCTAATCAGTGGTTCTTCGGCTACTTGAGGTAGTGATTGTTCTAACGGAATATCCGGCGCGATCCCCAATATCCGTAATGTGCCGGCGACCACTTTGCTAAATATAGGGGCCGCAACAATGCCGCCGTAATATTCACCCTTGGTGGGTTCATCTATCATCACGCCAACAACGACGCGAGGGTTTGACGCGGGCGCAAAACCAACAAATGACGACACATAGCGATCCGCGGCGTAACTGCCACCTTGCAGTTTATGAGCGGTACCCGTTTTGCCGGCAACCCGATAACCCAGTACACGCGCTTGTGGCGCAGTGCCTCCAGGCTGAGTCACCAACTCCAGCATATCGCGCACCTCTCTTGCAGTACGAGCGGATACGACACGCTGACCACTGGCCGCGCCTTCAAGTTTTACAAGAGAAATAGGTTTGAGTTCACCGTCAGTGGCGAATATCGTATACGCCTGAACCAACTGCAGTAGGCTCACGGAAATACCGTGGCCATACGCCATCGTGGCCTGTTCTATCGGGCGCCAAGTTTGGTAGGGGCGCAGTTTCCCCGAGGCCTCACCTGGGAAGCCGGATTGCGGGGCGGAACCAAAGCCCACTTTATTGAAAACATGCCAGAGCAGTTGTTTTGGTAATTCCAGCGCGATTTTTGCGGCGCCGACATTGCTCGATTGCTGTATCACCTGCGTAACGGTAAGGGCTCCGCCCGGATGCGCATCATGTATCGTAGCGCTACCTATCGTTAACGTTCCCGGCGCTGTTTGAATAATAGTCTGGGGATTGAACGCGCCGTCTTCAAGGGCGGCCGCAATCGTAAATGGCTTTAGGGTTGATCCGGGTTCAAATAAATCTGTGATCGCGCGATTACGGGCATATTTCGGGTCGAGCTTTTCACGATTGTTCGGGTTGTAACTGGGGAGATTCGCAATCGCAAGAATTTCACCGCTGTTAACATCCATAACGACGATCGCACCGGCTTTGGCTTGATTTGCTACCACCGCCTGCTTTAATTCGCGAAACGCCAAATACTGAATACGACTATCGATACTGAGATTTAAATCTCGCCCTTGTTGTGGCGCTTGCACGCGTCCAACATCTTCGACAATGCGCCCCAGCCTATCTTTTATAACATGGCGATTTCCCGGTTTTCCCACCAAAATGTTTTGATAACTTAACTCTAGCCCTTCTTGTCCAAGATCATCGACGCTCGTGAAACCAACTAAGTGTGAGGTGACCTCGCCTGCGGGATAATAACGACGGTACTCGCGCTGCAAAAATAACCCTGGGATACCCATTTCAACGATTTTTTCCGCCTCGTCAGGGGGCAAATGGCGCTTTAGATACACAAATTCTCTATCAATATTCAATAGACGTTCTTTTAGCTCGCTGTCGCGTATATTAAGTAGCTTCGCCAACCGGCTTTGCTGCGCAGGCGTAATCTTTACCTCACCCGGCACCGCCCACACTGACTCTACCGGTGTGCTCACCGCGAGCGGTTCGCCAAAACGATCCATGATCATTCCGCGATGCGCGCTGGTTTGAATAACGCGGCTATAACGCGAATCGCCCTGCCCCTGCAGGAAATCATTACGCATGCTTTGCAGATAGATTGCGCGACCCGCCAAACCAAGTAACCATAGGATGATGATTGCTAACAACAGGCGCGAGCGCCACAACGGCAGGCGTAGCAGTATGACGGAGGCGGACGAATTCACGGTGCTGCCCTCGTGCTTTGTGGTGCGGGAATAAATTGAATGCGCGAGGCCGGCGCAACTTTCATCTGTAATTTCCCACCAGCGATTTGTTCGATTGTTGCGTGCATCGCCCAAGTGCTTTGTTCAAGTTGTAGCTGACCCCATTCGATCTCAAGCTGTTTGGCGAGATCCTGCTCTTGCTGCAGCTCGATAAATAATTTCCGCGCTCTATGCTGCGAGGTCACTATCCCAAGCGCACATACGACTAAGACCAGCGCCAAAAATAGATTTAAACGCGTCATGATTTGGCGTCGCCCAACATTAAGAGAAAAATATGGGCCAGGACGATTTGATTATTCATCAGGCCACCATTCTTTCGGCAACGCGCATGATGGCGCTTCGCGCTCGGGGATTCGCTCTGATTTCGTCATCTGTCGGGCGCACGGGCTTGCCGACAAGGCGTACTTGCGGCGGGGCGATCTGCGCGGCGCGTATCGGTAACTTGTGTGGTAGATGGTCTGGTTGCGCGGCATCCCGCAAAAAGCGTTTCACGATGCGATCTTCTAGAGAGTGAAAACTAATCACGACTAAACGTCCGCCAACGTTTAGTCGTTGTAGACAATGCGTCAGTGCCTGCGCTAATTCTTCGAGCTCTTGATTGATGTAAATCCGTAGAGCTTGAAAGGTGCGCGTCGCCGGGTTCTGTTTCGGCTCGCGTGTACCAACGGCCTTTGCCACGATCTCGGCAAGTTGCCGTGTGGTAGCAATAACTCCCCGCGATCGAGCTGCAACAATCGCCCTTGCAACCTGCTTAGCAAACCGCTCTTCTCCATAATTTTTTACGACCTCCCTGATGTGAGTTTCGGAAGCTGCATTGAGCCACTGCGCTGCGGTTTCTCCCCGACTTGTATCCATACGCATGTCCAAAGGACCATCGCTTTGAAAACTAAAACCGCGTGATGGCTCATCCACTTGCAATGAAGAAACTCCTAAATCCAGCAAAACCCCATCCACCTTAGCCACCCCTAATTCGCCAAGAACATTTCCCATGGCTGCAAAACTAGTGTGCACTATGCAAAAACGTGCATCTTTTATCTTTTCTGCGCGGGCGACCGCCGCGGTATCTTTATCTAGCGCGATCAGCCGGCCATTTTTACCGAGCCGCTCGAGTATCAACTGGCTATGGCCACCCGCCCCGAAGGTGCAATCTACGTAGATGCCGTCTACCCTAATATTCAACGCCTCTATCGCCTCGTTGCGTAATACTGGTACGTGGCGTGAGCCTAGGCTCACAAGGAAAATCCCTCTAGCTCCCCGGGCATATCCATGTCACGAAACTCCAACGCATGATCTCGCTGCGTCGCCCACTTGGCTTCATCCCAAACTTCAAATTTATTACCCTGTCCCACCAACATGACGCGTTTTTCCAGAGCGGCAAATTCTCGTAATGGCGGCGAAAGTAAAATGCGGCCAGCACTATCCATCTCAACATCTTCAGCGTGACCAACGAGTAAGCGTTGCAAACTGCGCATGCGGGCATTAAAGCTAGACAGAGCCATGAGCTTCTCTTGGATAGGCTCCCAGTCGCACTGCGGATAAAGCAGCAGGCAGTTGCTTGGATCTGCCGTGATGACCAGACGTCCAGCGCAGCGAGCGCTAATCGCCTCGCGATACCTAGCCGGAATCGCAAGCCGAAATTTGACATCTAGTGCAAGCTGAGCCACCCCACGAAACATGAATTCTCCCTTGGCGGTTGAGCGGGAATGACCCCCATATTTTCCCACTTTTTACCACATTGGCCCACTATAGATAAAAATTACCGCAAGGTCAAGGAGGAAATGAAGGTTTCCGTTTTGCAGACAACGACTTAAGTTTACTGACGCTTTGGCGGTGACTGATGAGGAAAAAATACGCGGAGAAATCGAGAAATCCGACGAAAACTGTGTGGCTTGTAGAGGGAAAATGAGCTGGCCGATAAGCCGGGTTCTGTCGTGGACAGTCATTCATCTAGGCGACCGGTTACCCAGCCGCTCAAGCAACCTACCCGAAAGCAGCGCGAGCCGCGCTAACGCTTTCTATTTGGTCTTGCTCCAGATGGGGTTTACCGTGCCGTTTGCGTTACCGCAAACGCGGTGTGCTCTTACCACGCCGTTTCACCCTTACCGGTGTAAGCTTGCGCTCACACTTAGGCGGTTTGTTTTCTGTGGCACTTTCCATGGCCTCGCGGCCTCCGGCCGTTAACCGGCATCTTGCTCTATGGAGCCCGGACTTTCCTCTATACCACCACGTAGGCGTACAGCGACTGTCTAGCCAGCTCAGGGTCGATTTTAACAGAAACGCTGCTGCCTACCGAGATCGGCTCTTTGAATGGGTAGGTTGCTGCGAAAAAATGGCCAGGGTAAATACATTTATATTCGTCGGTGTAATTTCTGAGATTCGTCGGTTCCGCTGATTCTATATTTTTGTTAATCGCCACGATCTCTATAACTTCTGGCAAACCCTCCCGATTGATTGAACGGAATAAACAATCGTTGAGATAACCCGATCGAAAAAAAGAAGTAATCCGAAGGCGATGCTGTCTCTATTTTTGAATGTGGAAAGAAGAAATTGGTAAATACAAACGATCCGATTAAGAGAAATAGGTGGGCCTGTATCGACTTCGACATTTTTTGCGCCACGATTTTCGATGCGCGACATGATGTCGCTGCACTTGAATTTTCTCTCATTCGACACGTTAATGGGGTCCTACTCAGCCTATCTCTTATAGTCCTAATATTCTGCGTTAAGGCGATCTGCTTTGTATGTTGGTATGGGCTATCTCCGGGCGCTGGCGCGCATCGCCAGCTAAACAGTACCAGTATTTACACTACCAAAAATAATACTAAATTGATCACTGTCCAAGTCTTACCCATTGGAAGTTACTGGACATAAGGTCTACGCACCCTTCAACGTTTGTGTGTTCTGAGCATGATTTGAAACCATCGCAATCAAATCAACTTCCAACTCATTTTCCCGCCGGTGCGCAAGGGAATTAATTTACTAGCGCCGAATGCGTAATCTTTGGGAACCTCCCACGACTCTTGTACCAGCGTAATGGTTTCTTGATTGCGCGGCAGCTCGTAGAACAAGGGGCCGTGTACGCTGGCAAACGCATCGAGTCTATCTAACGCATTCGCGGCGGAAAACGCCTCTGTATATAACTCAATAGCCGCGTGTGCTGTATATATCCCGGCGCAACCGCATGCGGACTCCTTATGCTCTTTTGCATGCGGCGCAGAGTCGGTGCCAAGAAAGAATTTTGGATTTCCACTGCTGACCGCTTCGATTAGTGCTAAGCGATGTTCTTCGCGTTTTAATATCGGCAGGCAATAGTGATGCGGCTTTATGCCACCGGCTAATATTGCATTACGATTTAGCAGTAAGTGATGCGCGGTAATCGTTGCGCCAACGTGTTTTCCGCTAGCCTTGACGAAATGCACGGCCTCTTTCGTCGTAATATGCTCTAGCACTATGCGCAGCTCGGGAAATTGCTGCAGCAATGGCATTAGGATTCTATCAATGAATATTCGCTCGCGATCAAAGATATCTACATCGGGGTCGCTTACTTCTCCATGAAGCAGCAACGGCATCCGTAGTTTTTCCATTGCGCTAAAAACTGCGGCGCATTTGTTGATATCCGTTACCCCAAGATCGGAGTTGGTCGTTGCACCGGCCGGATAATATTTAACGCCATAGATCGCTCCGCTTTCCTTGGCCTTTTTGATTTCTTCTGGTTTGGTGTTGTCTGTGAGATAAAGTGTCATGAGCGGCTCAAAGCGGGCGCCTTTGGAGCACGCGGCCAAAATGCGCTTTTTGTACGAGTGCGCCGCCTCGACGGAGACAATAGGCGGGCTTAAATTTGGCATCACGATTGCGCGCGCAAATCGCTGCGTGGTGTGGGCTAGCACTGAGCGCATCTCATCGCCGTCACGCAAATGCAGATGCCAATCATCGGGTCGGGTTATCGTTAAGCGGGTCATGCTTTTATTTTAACGCGACATGAAGCGTAAAAATACAATTCCATCGTTTTGCCTTTAGGCGCACCCATCTTTTAATGCTAACGCGATCTCGTACACTTTGTTTTTCTTTTCGCCTGTGATCTCTGACGTTAATTTTGTAGCGTCGGTTAACGACATTTTCTCCAATAGTAAGCGTAACACGCGAGTGATCTCAGCAGTAGGTAACTCGCTCGCGAGTTCGGCACCTTGAACAATTAGCACAAACTCTCCGCGGATTTGATTGGCGTCAGATTGTATCCAGACTAGTAACTCATTCAGCGTACACGCGTGTATGGTTTCAAATAACTTGGTGATTTCGCGCGCTAGAACAATCACACGGTCACCGCCTAAGGTGGCTCGCATATCTGTAAGGCTAGCGATAACACGATGGGGCGATTCATAGAAAACCAGGGTGTACGGCAAGGTGCGCAGCGCTTCTAGCTCTTTGCGACGCGCACCCTGTTGATGCGGCAGAAATCCGTAAAACAAAAAATGGGGATTCGTTAACCCGGCCACCGAAAGCGCGGTGATGGCTGCATTTGCACCAGGTATAGGCACAACAGCGTAACCGGCGCTACGCGCCGCATGAACTAAAAACGTGCCGGGGTCGCTAATACCCGGTGTGCCGGCGTCGCAAATCAACGCAATCGATTTTTCTTGTGCCAGTGCCGCCAATACAGGCGCTACCGAATGCTTTTCGTTGTGGGCGTGTAGCGAGATTGGCTTTGTATGTATGCCGTAATGGGCGAGCAGCTTGGATGAAACTCTCGTGTCTTCCGCTGCAATAATGTCAACGCTGCGCAATATATCAAGCGCGCGCAGGCTCACGTCTTTTAGGTTTCCAATCGGAGTAGCAACTACATATAATGTTGACTTCTCCGTGATGACGCGCTCTTCATGCACTGCTGTATTCGACCCCTCTGCATTTTTATTACTTTCGTTCTAGCCTATGGCCCCAGCGTCATTGGCTATGGCGGCGAGCTTGCGCGTGATGATCCCACACCGCATATTGCTTTGTTGTTGCCGCTTTCTGCAAGCGTATTTTCCCAAAACGCGGAACACGT
>CANMPU010000015.1 GCA_947499755.1 Betaproteobacteria bacterium
ATAGTAAGCTTAGATAATGGCCTCATCTTCGAACGAGATATGGCGATCGGAACCACAAAATTTATTCAAACGCTAGAACCGCGCGTCTATTATCTGTATGCGCCCTTTAGAGACCAAAACAAAATTCCCAATTTCGACAGCACCGTTGCCGATATTAATTTCGCGCAGATTTATTCGGAAAATCTATTCAGCGGAAGCGATCGCGTCAATGATGCAAATCAGGTAACCGTTGGTATCGGTTCACGAATAATCGATCCCGATTCTGGTGTCCAACAATTTGCGGCAAGCATTGCGCAGCGTTATCACTTCAAGACGCAGGAAGTAGCGCTCCCTGGGGTTCCTCTGCGCGACAGCGCGACCTCCTCGCTCTTGGCGGCGGTAGGCGGCACCATCGCGGAACATTGGGTTGCCGAGGCGGGCCTACAGTACAACACGGACTTTTCGCAAACACAAAAGCTAAGCCTAAGCGCGCGCTACAATCCGCAACGGGGGAAAGTGCTTAATTTGGGTTACCGGTTTACGCAGGACCAAATCAAACAAGTCGATCTCTCCGCGCAATGGCCTTTGAGCGCAAATTGGAGTGGGCTAGCGCGCTGGAACTATTCTGTTCGTGACAACCAGATAATCGATGGCGTTGCTGGACTTGAATATCATACCTGCTGTTGGGCGGTGCGTTTAGTCGCGCATCGCTTGGCGACAACCGCAGCCGAAGTTGTCGATTCATTTTTTATCCAACTGGAATTGAACGGTGTCTCCAAAGTCGGCTCCAACCCCCTGGAAACTCTCAGACAAAATATTCCGGGTTATACTAAGTTAAATTAACCGCTGGCTTCTTAAAATCATTTTTATCCGTATGAAAAAACCATTGCGTTTGGCAGAATCGTGTGCTGTGTTATTTGTAATAATTTTGAATGTTTGCGCCATCGGCGTTGCATTTTCTGCTGAAAAACATAGAAATGTCATCGTTGCCTTGGATCGCGTAGTGGCCGTGGTGAACAATAGCGTCATTACCAGACTGGAACTTGACGAACATCTGCAGCTGGCGATTAATCAACTTACTAAGCAAGGCACGCCTATCCCACCACAAAAAGTTCTCGAAAAGCAATTGCTAGAGCGCCTGATTACGAATCGGGTTCAATTACAGTTTGCCGCAGAGACTGGATTACGCGTGGACGATGCGCAGCTTGAAAAAGCGCTAAGCCGAATCGCGCAAGACAACAACCTGAGCCTAGTACAATTTAGGACGACACTAGAAAAAGATGGTGTAAATTTTCCAAAGTTTCGCGAGGAAATTCGCGACGAGATTATCATGGCGCGCTTACGCGAACGTGAAGTCGATAATAAAATTCTCGTCACGGAAGGAGAGGTTGAGAATTATCTCAAAACCCAAGAAACACAGGGAATTAAAGCGGACGAATACAGTCTCGCGCACATCTTAGTCCAAATTCCTGGGCGCGCGGGGCCTGATCAAATTAGAGCAGCGCAGACCAAGGCGGAGAAAGCACTAACACAGATAAAATCAGGCGTTGATTTCGGTCAAGTGTCTGCCAGCTTTTCTGACGCGGCCTATGCGTTAAAAGGCGGGGCTATCGGTTGGCGTAGTGCAGACAAAATACCAACGCTATTTTACGAGGCGATCAAAACACTCAAGGCTGGTGAGGTCAGTGCGATTCTGCGTAGCCCAAATGGTTTTCACATCATAAAAGTGTTGGAGATGCGCGGCGAAGGTGCGCCCGTCATAGTCGTGCAAAATCATGTACGCCACATTTTGATCAAACCGAGTGAGGTGGTTTCCGAGTCTGAGGCGAAAAGCCATTTGTTACAGTTAAAAGATAGGCTAGACCACGGCATGGATTTCGCTGAGTTAGCCAAACAGCACTCACAAGACGCGAGTGCGAGTAAAGGGGGCGATCTCGGCTGGGTTTCTCCCGGAGACACTGTTTCTGAATTCGAGCAAACTATTAATGCACTTGTCCCCGGACAGATTAGCGACCCTGTACAAACGCAATTTGGCTGGCATCTAATTCAATTGCTAGAACGACGCAACGAGGATATGTCGCAAGAGAAGCGACAATTCGAAGTAAGAACAGCCCTACGCGAACGAAAATCGGGTGAAGCCTATCAGGAATGGGTGCGTCAGCTTAGAGACCAAGCGTATGTAGAGTATCGAGTTGAAGACGATTAACCCACTAGCTGCGCATGCAAGCTAAGCGCAAACCGCTCGTTGCGATTTCCTCCGGAGAACCTGCCGGTATTGGTCCTGATTTATGCGTACTACTAAGCCAAAAAATCTCCTGCGAGAATATTGTTGTTATAGGGGACAAAGGGGTTTTGGCCAAGCGCGCACAACTTCTCGGTATTAAGCTCGCTCTGGTCGATTTTGCGAGCGCGGTCGCGCGCGATCAAAAAGGTATGTTGCGTGTCCTGCATGTGGCGGCGCAACATCCTGTCGTTCCCGGTACCCTAGATAGGCGTAATAGCCCCTATGTACTTGCCCTATTAGATGCGGCAGTAAATGCCTGCGTCAGCAGCATGGTTGACGCTATGGTTACCGCGCCGATACATAAAGCCATCCTTAGCGAGACCGGCTCCCCATTTACTGGACACACGGAATACCTGGCGCAAGCGACCGGCAGGTCTCGCGTCGTGATGATGCTAGTTGGGGGGGGGTTACGTGTTGCCCTCGCAACCACGCATCTTGCGTTAAAAGATGTGCCAAGCGCGATTAACCCTACCATGTTGGAAAGCACGCTCCGCATAATACACACTGACTTAATCAATCGCTTCGGCATTCCCAATCCGAAGATTCTAGTGGCTGGGCTGAATCCACACGCGGGTGAATCTGGGCTCTTGGGAACAGAGGAGATAGAAACGATTGCCCCGGTGATCAAACAGCTGCACCTAGCAGGTTTTGATATTCGCGGCCCAATGGCAGCAGATACGCTATTTACGCCCATGCGGCTAAAAGCGTGTGACTGTGTGCTCGCGATGTACCATGATCAGGGGTTACCGGTGCTTAAATACGCCAGTTTTGGCGCGGGTGCAAACGTAACGCTGGGACTACCTATCATTCGCACTTCGGTTGATCACGGAATTGCGCTAGACCTCGCGGGTAGCGGAAAAATAGATTGTGGTAGTTTGATTGCCGCCACCGAACTTGCCTCCGAATTAGCGGAAAAACTTATGTCACGTGCTCTGTAACGTCCATCAGTATGCACCAGCCACGTAAACGTTTCGGCCAAAATTTTCTTCACGATGCGAATATTGTTTCTAAAATACTGCAAACATTAAACCCCAGAAGCGAAGATAGCCTTGTTGAAATAGGGCCAGGCCTAGGGGCATTAACGGCGCCTATTATTGCAATGGGATTTACCCTTCACGCTATAGAGATTGACCGTGATGTCGTCGCGCAACTCAAGCAGGAATTTTTAGATGCCAACTTAGTTGTCCACAATTCAGATGCGCTAAGATTTGATTTTTCACGCCTTGGAAATCACCTGCGCGTTTTCGGTAATCTGCCTTACAATATTTCTACGCCGCTGTTGTTCCACTTAACAGATTTTGCGGAAAACCTAGTGGACTGTCATGTCATGCTACAAAAGGAGGTGGTCGATCGCATTGTCGCGAAACCGTCCACTCCCGAATATGGCCGTCTTTCGGTAATGTTGCAATTTCGTTTTAACGTGGAGCACCTTTTCGACGTATCACCAAATTCGTTCTATCCGATTCCAAAAGTTACTTCGAGTTTTCTCCGACTAACGCCCCTACGAAACGTGGACTTGTCTGCGCGGCGATATGCCTTACTGTCGCAAATTGTGATGAGCGCTTTTGGTCAAAGGCGCAAAATGCTAAGGAACGCTCTATCTGGTCTCTTAGATAATGATGATTTCGCAGCGCTTGCGCTTGACCAGAAAGCACGCGCGGAAAACCTGTCCGTCAACCAATACGTCTCTATCGTCAACTATTTAGAACAAAATAAAAAATGCCAAAGTACGACAGAAACACAAGCGGGTCGGTAAAACTATATCGCTATCATTTCAAAGTCTTCTTTGCGCGCGCCGCAGTCGGGGCACGTCCAGTTTATAGGTAAGTCTTCCCACCGCGTTCCAGGGGAAACGCCGTCATCAGGAAGCCCCGCCGCCTCATCATAGATAAAGCCACAGATAAGGCAAATATAGGTTCTTAATTCATTATTGTTCTGAGTCATGGCACAATGCTAAACAGGCAAATATTTTATTGTAACTAAAACGTGGCCGCTGCCAAAAATATTTAACGTACATCGTATATTCCATGTCAGACAAACCACCTTGCGTCCTAACATTTGCGGCGATCGACCCTAGCGGAGGGGCGGGGCTCCAAGCAGACATTCTCACACTAACTAGTATGGGGTGCCACGCGCTCCCAATAATAACTGCGCTTACCATTCAAGACACGCGAGGCGTCGAAGCGCTGCAAGCCATAGACGCGGACTGGGTTTCAGACCAAGCGCGCCACATACTCGAAGATATCCCGATAGCAGCGTTCAAACTAGGGCTATTAGGTAGTGTAGCAATAATTGCATCCATTGCAGAAATTATTTCCGACTACCCAGAGATTCCGGTTGTATTTGACCCAGTACTGGCATCGGGGCGAGGAGACGAATTGACCACGGAAAATATGGTCGTAGCAATGCGGGAGTTAATCATTCCAAGGTCTACAATTTTAACGCCCAATAGCATAGAAGCACGCCGGCTAGCGATTGGCGAATACGATGAGCAGGACGATCCGAATCTAAACGTTTGCGCAAACCGTTTGCTCGGGTTAGGTTGTGACTATGTTCTTATCACTGGCACCCACATCAATACTCCCCAAGTGACCAATACACTTTATGGAAAGAACGGCGTGGTGCGCTCAGATACCTGGGAACGTCTACCAGGCAGTTATCACGGCTCTGGTTGTACGCTTGCGTCCGCGATTGCGGCCTCGATAGCAAGCGGGCTTGGTGTGTCAGAGGCGGTTAAAGAAGCGGAACAATATACCTGGCATACCTTAAGTAGCGCATATCGTCCCGGGATGGGCCAATTCATACCGGATCGACTATTTTGGGCACGCGAAGCCGGTGAAGAAACTTAGTGTTGGCGGCCGTTAAGATACGACAATCTCCCACTCCACAACGACATGTTTACGATAGATAGAATAAAAGGACTGTATGCAATAACGCCGGATATCGCTGATACCGTCCTACTGCTTAGTTATGTACGGCTCGCCCTTGAAGGTGGCGCCAGCGCTATTCAATACCGAAATAAAACGGCCAATGCATCGCTTAAAAAAGAACAAGCGCCAGCGCTGCTGCAACTGTGTCGACAATATAGTGCGTGGTTGATTATTAACGACGACGTCATTTTAGCGAATCTCATTGACGCTAGCGGTGTACATCTTGGCAAAAACGATTGCTCAATTGAAGCAGCGCGAGCCCAGCTTGGGCCAAAGAAAATAATTGGGCTGTCTTGTTATGCACAACTGAATACCGCGCACAACGCGCAGCAACGAGGAGCGAACTACGTCGCGTTTGGCAGCGTATACCCGTCGCCTACTAAACCACTGGCGAGCCGTGCGCCACTTGCGTTGTTCAGTGAGGCAAAACAAACCTTGCAAATCTCCCTGGTCGCAATCGGCGGCATTACAACCAACAATGTGTCTGCTCTAATCCAGGCCGGGGCAGATGCGGTTGCGGTGTCGTCCGGTTTGTTTAACGTGCCAGATATAAAAGATGCCGCTATTCGTATTAATAAAATAATTGCGTTAAACAGTCATGTCGAGCAATCAACAACTATTTGAACAATCCAAACGCGTAATCCCCGGCGGGGTAAATTCTCCGGTGCGTGCATTTCATGCCGTTGGCGGTACACCAAGATTTATTGATCGTGCGAGAGGCGCCCATATTTGGGATAGTGAGAACAAAAAGTATATCGATTACGTTTGTTCCTGGGGGCCATTGATTTTGGGACATACCCACCCTGAGGTTATTGCCGCCATAGAAGGCGCTCTACAAAATGGCGTAAGTTTTGGTGCGCCGACGCGTCTCGAATTGGAGATGGCACACACTTTATGCTCTCTTCTGCCCTCGATGGAGCAAGTGCGACTGGTTAGCTCCGGGACTGAAGCAACAATGAGCGCGCTGCGATTAGCGCGGGGGTTTACCGGACGCGACAAGATTATCAAGTTTGAAGGTTGTTATCATGGTCACGCCGACGCACTTCTGGTAAAGGCAGGCTCTGGCGCGCTTACCCTGGGTCAGCCTAGTTCGGCGGGCGTGCCCGTCGGCGCCTCGCAAGATACTCTCGTGCTTGATTACAACAATATCGCACAAATTGACGCGACCTTTCTAACCTACGGCGACCATATCGCAGCAGTAATCGTAGAGCCGATCGCCGGGAATATGAATCTGATATTGCCGGCTATGGAATTCTTACAAACGCTAAGAGAGCGCTGTACCCAGTATGGCGCGGTATTGATCTTTGACGAAGTCATGACCGGGTTTCGTGTTGGCTTGAAAGGTGCACAGGGGCTATTCGATATCGCCCCTGATCTCACGACCTTAGGTAAAATTGTCGGTGGCGGATTGCCACTTGCGGCGTTTGGCGGGCGCGCAGAAATCATGCAACGGTTAGCGCCTTGCGGTCCAGTTTATCAAGCAGGAACTTTATCGGGGAATCCAATAGCGGTTAGTGCGGGTCTTGCTACGCTTAGACTCATTCAGGCTCCCGGTTTTTACGATCGACTCGCAACGACAACCCGACGCTTAATCGAGGGGCTATGCGAAGCAGCGGACAAACACTACGTCGCTTTTTCTGCGCAGGCCGTTGGGGCGCTGTTTGGATTTTATTTCCGCAAGGAAATCCCGCAGGACTTCGCTCAGGGGATGACCTGCAACCGACAAGATTTCAACCAATTTTTTCACTTCATGCTCGAGCGCGGTATTTATTTCGCCCCGTCCGCCTTTGAAGCAGGGTTTGTGTCCTCAGCGCACGGGACAAAAGAGATAGAGGAAACGCTTCTCGCAGCGGACGAGGCCTTTGCGTATCTGGCTCGTTAGACGAAGTCGTCGATACTATTTCATGGCAGCAATATATTCTGCGACAGCTTCGAGCTCTTTGTCTGTCATGCGAGATGCGATTGTACGCATCTTTTTATTCACATCGTTTGCGCGCTCGCCAGAGCGAAATGCTTTGAGTTGGGCAAGCGTATACGCAGTATGCTGACCCGCGAGCCTTGGGTATTGCGCTGGTATCCCCGCGCCGTTCGGTGAGTGGCACGAACTGCAAGCGGGTATGCCCGTTTGCGCAATCCCTCCACGATAAATTTTCTTGCCTTTCAATACCAATTCTTTATTCGTTGCCATTCCAGGTGCGGGCTTCTGGCTAGAAAAATATGCTGCCAAATTCTTCATGTCACTTTCTGATAGACTCGCAACCATTGCTGCCATAACCGGATTGTTTCTTATTTCTTCCGGTTTTTTTGTTCCAGAGCTCGCAAAATTGTGCAATTGCTTAAGAATATATTCAGCGTGTTGCCCGGCGATCTTCGGGTTTGCCAGGAGCGTACTGTTACCATCAGCGCCATGACACGCGGCGCACACCTGATTAGCTATTATTTTTGCGGCTGCAGGATCGGGGGTATTGTATGCGTTCGCAAAACCGGTAAGTATAAAAACTATCAGACCCAAACAATTTACCAAGTGTTTCATCTAAGGCCCTCAAATTAGTCGTTCTTAGAAGTGTTTTTAAACCATGCGCATAAGCTAAACATACGATTTCGTTGCATAATCACAGAGTTTGCCTATTCTATCGCAGTTAAGCGATGCGGTGCCAGCCATCTTTAATCATGGATAAATCACTATTTAAAAACACAACTTTTTTCACGACAGTTGATCGATTGCAAGATCTTCCTAATTATCACTGCCGCGAGGTCGCCTTCGCAGGGCGCTCCAATGTCGGTAAGTCTAGCGCGATTAATAAAATTACAAATCAGTCGCGACTCGCCTATGCCAGTAAGACGCCCGGACGAACTCGCCATATGAATTATTTTCAACTCGCACCTCAGCGCTACCTGGTTGATCTACCTGGCTACGGTTACGCCAGGGTGCCCGAAAATATTCGCCGACATTGGGAAGAATTGGTCAGCGAGTTTCTCGAAACGCGAGAATCTTTGAGTGGACTGATCGTGTTAATGGATATCCGTCACCCATTGACCAAACTAGATTTACAATTACTCGATTGGTTTAGAATAACGGGAAAACCGGCCCACATATTGCTCACGAAATCCGACAAGCTCACTAACGAGCGCGCGAGAAAAACGCTGGTTTCTGTTAAGAATGCAATCGTTGATCTATATCCGACGTATGATATTCAGCTGTTTTCTAGCGAGACCTCTGCAGGTGTTGATCAAGCACGTAGCGTTATTTCGGATTGGTTAGGCGTGTAGGCGCACAAAATATTCAAGGTTATGAATTTTAGGAAAAAACCCCCGGTTCAGGGGGAATAAAACCGGGGGCAAAACAGCCTTAATGGTGATTAAGGCACCCGCTCGAGGAGGTGAAGCGGGGGACAATTGTGAAACCGTCCACTTACTATGATAGCCGCAATTGCGATTAGTTCCGGCGAACTTTAATTTAAAAGCTTCGCTTTTTATATTATAAAAATTGATTTCGAAAAATATTATTACACTGTTTTATATAGATAATATGCCCCCTATAATTCAATCAAGAGCCCCAAGGACGGCGAGATAATGAGAGCCTTAGGCAGATTTCCCACAACCAGAATGCGCCGACTGCGCAGAACTGAATTCTTGCGGCGCATCGTTTGTGAGACCTCGCTGCACGCGAACGATTTGATCGTTCCGGTATTCGTTCAAGAGGGGAAAAATCTCGTGACGCCTGTCGTATCGATGCCGGGTGTTAACCGTCATTCGATAGATGCCCTTTTGCCGATAGCCCAGAGATGCTTAGACCTCGGCATCGCAGCGATCGCGATCTTTCCTGTGGTGGAACCCTCTTTAAAAACCGCAGATGCAAAAGAAGCGCTCAATCCCTCGGGTTTGTTGCCTAAAGTCGTACGCGAACTAAAAAAGCGCTTTCCTGAGTTGTGCGTTATTACCGATGTTGCTCTTGATCCCTACACTAGCCATGGACAGGATGGTGTCGTCGATCCCGCTGGTTACGTACTTAACGATAAAACAATAGAAATACTTGCTCAGCAGGCGCAAATTCAAGGCGAATCTGGCGCAGACATTGTTGCACCCTCGGATATGATGGACGGTCGTGTCGGGGCGATTCGAAAAAGGCTTGATGATTTTGGTTTACAAAATGTATGTATCCTCTCTTACGCCGCAAAATACGCCTCTAATTTCTACGGCCCATTTCGCGATGCGGTCGGATCAAAAGAAAATCTCGGCTCTTGCGCGAAGCACAGTTTTCAAATGGATATCGCGAATAGTAATGAAGCATTAAGAGAGGTGGCCATGGACCTTGCGGAAGGTGCGGACATTGTCATGATCAAACCTGGGCTTCCTTATCTTGACGTGCTACGTCGTGTAAAAGAAGAGTTTGGAGCGCCAACTTTTGTTTACCAAGTAAGCGGGGAGTATTTAATGCTTAAGGCTGCGTGCTCTAATGGCTGGTTAGACGAACGCGCTTGTGTGCTTGAGACATTGATATCATTCAAGCGCGCAGGCGCTGATGCCATCATGACGTATTTCGCCTTAGAAGCGGCTGCGTGGTTAAAAAATTAGTCGCTATCCTCGTGCCTAAGTAGTAACGATTCGATTTGCGAAATGTTGGCCTTTTCTAACGGCTTGCCAGTCGGCGTTTGCCTTATTTTTTGACGTAAATCATTGTACGAAAACACGGAGAGGGTAAAGCTAAAACCCTCGACTTCCAGTATAAATGTTGGGGCGGCGCGTATTTCTCCTCCGATAAACATCCTCGTCTCACGCGCCTCGTAGTTCGCGTTTTTGTTCAGCAAAAATATTTCAACATCCTTCTCGCTTTCAGGAAAAAGCTGAATATGGATGGTGGACTGCGCTTCGGCGTAGCCTGCTAACACGGATCCGGTTAAATGCGGATGGAATTCTTTGAGCACGCGCATTAAATTTAACGCCTGCGTCCGAAGCTGATGAATTAAATCATCGTGCTCAGAGTCTTGAAATAAGCGCTGATGTTGTCGCAGCGCTTCTTCAATTTCAATATTATCAGGCAGATTACGTGTGTCTTCGGCACCCGCCATACGCGCGGCTTTGCGCTTTGCGCTCGCAAAGTCTGTAACACCGTCCTCAGCCATAATTTTCGCAGCAAAGTGGGCAATACGCTCTCGAGCGTGCCGCCCTTTTAAATTGTTCTTTGGCATTGTTAAAGAATCTGGTCTTTGATTTTATCGATCGCCTCTGCGGCGTCGGTAC
>CANMPU010000016.1 GCA_947499755.1 Betaproteobacteria bacterium
CGATCTACCAAACCCCACCTATTTAGTAACGTATATACGTCGGCAAACGTCTCGCTCGCGCTTTCAATTTTTTGGCTTAAAGCGGGGCTCGAACCGCAATGAGATTGATCTATGCGATTAGCGCTAGCGTTAGAGTACGACGGTAGTAAGTACTGCGGGTGGCAAAGCCAGTCAAACGGCCGTGCGGTTCAGGATGCTGTCGAAAAAGCATTAAGCGCTATGGCTGGCCACAGCGTAAGAGTTGCCTGCGCGGGCCGTACGGACGCAGGTGTCCATGCAATTAATCAGGTCATACATTTTGATACGGAAACACAACGGCCCGATACCGCCTGGGTACGAGGCGTCAACGCGTTACTACCGGAGAGCGTCGCCATTCTGTGGGTAATGCAGGTTTCGGAGGAATTCCACGCACGCTTTAGCGCAACAAGGCGTCGATATCGTTATTTGCTCTTAAATCACCCGCAGCGCCCGGCATTATTTTCTCAATATGTAGGATGGTTTCATCAGACGCTTGATATCAACGCAATGCGCGCTTGTGCAAAGCATTTGGTGGGAGAACACGACTTTAGCGCGTTTCGTGCCGCCGAGTGTCAGGCAAAATCCCCCATTAAAACGTTGTATCAGTTAGAGATTCGCAAGGAAGGCGATTTAGTCGAGCTAGAGTTTGTTGCGAACGGTTATCTGCATCACATGGTACGAAACATTGTCGGAAGCTTAGTCTACGTCGGCAAGGGAAAGTATCCCGTGAATTGGATAGAATCTCTACTAGTAAGTAAAGATAGGGCGTTGTGCGCGCCGACCTTCTCTGCCACCGGATTGTATTTGCAAGAAATCAGTTATGATGATCGTTGGCGTTTCCCCAATGTAGGGCGAGTAAGCTTTTCAATGAAGGCGACCTAACTTATGAGTATTGCGGTTAAAATTTGTGGTATTACCAGAGTGGAGGATGCCCTAGCGGCCGCGAACGCTGGCGCAAACGCGATCGGATTAATTTGTTTTAGGGACAGTTCGCGCTATGTAACGTTAGACAGAGCGCAGGAGATTATTTCGGCCTTACCACCATTCGTCTCTGTAGTGGGCGTGTTCGTTAACCCCGTAATAACTGAAGTTGAGAAAATACTTAATACGCTTGCGCTAGATATACTCCAATTTCATGGTGAGGAGACGCCGCAATTTTGTGAGCAGTTTTCTTATTCATATATAAAAGCTATTAGGGTCAGCGCAGAGGTGGATTTGGTACAATATGCAGAGCGATACCTTAATGCCAAGGGTTTATTGCTAGATTCGTTTGTCGAGGGTTTGCATGGGGGCAGTGGCGTTAGATTTGACTGGAATCTTATACCCAAGGAACCTCCTAAACCGGTAATACTTTCTGGTGGATTGAATCCAAGCAACGTCAAACAAGCGGTCGCTCAGGTTAGACCCTGGGCAGTAGATGTTAGCAGTGGCGTCGAAGTACAAAAGGGAATTAAAGACGCCGCAAAAATTACGCAATTTATTCGCGAGGCACGTTATGAAAATGATTGATCTACCAGACAGCAACGGACATTTTGGGCCTTTCGGCGGCGTGTTTGTTGCAGAGTCTCTAATAGACGCCGTTACCGAGCTGCAGGATCAATATTTTTCTACGCGTGACGACCCTGCGTTTCTTGCAGAATTTGACTACGAACTTAAAAATTATGTGGGCCGGCCTAGTCCGATATATTACGCGAAAAGATGGTCTGAGCATCTCGGCGGCGCGCAAATATGGTTGAAGCGCGAGGACTTAAACCATACGGGCGCGCACAAAATCAATAACACCATTGGACAAGCACTACTCGCGCGTCGTTCAGGGAAAAAACGTGTAATCGCTGAAACGGGTGCCGGGCAGCATGGCGTTGCGACTGCCACCGTTGCCGCACGCTATGGACTGGAGTGCGTGGTCTACATGGGATCCGAAGACATCAAGCGTCAATCGGCGAACGTGTATCGCATGATGCTTTTAGGTGCTACCGTTGTTCCTGTAGAAAGTGGTTCCAAGACGCTTAAAGATGCGCTAAATGAAGCGATGCGCGACTGGGTAACGAACGTAGAGCATACGTTCTATATTATTGGCACAGTTGCCGGCCCACACCCTTACCCTATGATGGTAAGAGACTTTCAGTCGGTGATTGGGCGCGAAGCAAAAGTTCAAATGCTGGAACACGTTGGGCGCCAACCCGACGTGCTGATTGCTTGTGTGGGTGGCGGATCAAATGCCATCGGCTTATTTCACCCTTATTTGGAGGACAGTCAGGTTCGTCTCATTGGTGTAGAAGCGGCAGGACTCGGATTAAATTCAGGGAAACACGCAGCCACACTTTGTGCCGGCAAACCCGGCATACTCCACGGGAATCGTACCTATTTGATACAGGACGAGGCGGGTCAAATTATAGAAACGCATTCGATATCCGCTGGGTTGGATTATCCGGGTGTTGGACCGGAGCACTCTTGGCTTAAGGAGTGTAAACGTGCGGAGTATGTTGCGGTTACCGACCAAGAAGCGCTTACGGCTTTTCACGTATTATGCCGCATGGAGGGCATCATACCGGCGTTAGAGTCTAGTCACGCGCTAGCTTATGCCGCAAAACTCGCGAGTACCATGCGCAACGACGAA
The DNA here is from genome assembly GCA_947499755.1 of Betaproteobacteria bacterium. Classification (GTDB taxonomy): domain Bacteria; phylum Pseudomonadota; class Gammaproteobacteria; order Burkholderiales; family CANMPU01; genus CANMPU01. The sequence continues at coordinate 2,636 of CANMPU010000016.1, forward strand.
ATCATATTGGTAAATTTATCAGGACGTGGCGACAAAGACATCAACACCGTCGCGGCCTTGTCTGGGATTACCGTTTAAACCTATTGCGCTTACGTTAATCGCAAAAACATATTGCATAGTCAATTTCCATGTCACTGATTACTTCGACGTTTGCGCGCTTAAAGCAGCAGGACAAAAAAGCGTTAATTCCATTTATTACCGCTGGAGATCCGCAACCGGCAGTGACCGTTACGTTGATGCACGCCCTTGTTTCTGCGGGTGCGGATATTATCGAGCTAGGCGTACCGTTTTCGGATCCGATGGCGGACGGCCCAACCATACAGCGTTCATCCGAAAGAGCGCTCAAACACGGCGTTACGCTTAGGCAGGTTCTAACCTTTGTTACGGAATTTCGTGCCCGAGATACATCGACCCCGGTGGTATTGATGGGATATGCAAATCCCGTGGAGGCGATGGGTTATGCGCAGTTTGCCATTGAAGCGAAATCAGCTGGCGTTGATGGTGTATTGGTAGTTGACCTTCCACCAGAGGAGAGTGCCGCGTTGATCGCTGAACTCAAGCGCTGCGCCATCGATGCTATTTTTCTTGTCGCGCCGACGACGACCGAAGCGCGAATTCGGAAAATTGCTGAATTTGCCAGTGGATACATTTATTATGTTTCTCTAAAAGGCGTGACCGGCGCTTCACATTTAGATTTAACGGAAGTTGGAAAAAGAATTCCTTTGATTAAATCGTGTGTCAATCTTCCGGTTGGTGTTGGATTCGGTATCCGCGATGCCGCGACTGCGCACGCAGTATCTAAGATGGCGGACGGGATAGTGATCGGTAGTCGTTTGGTTCAGGAAATAGAAAATTCCACGCCAGAGCAATTGATTAACTGTGTCGCAGGATTGATGCAGAGCTTTCGCGACGCAATGGATAAACGCTAAATTGGAATTGACGAAACCCTTATGACTTGGTTACAGAAGCTGCTCCCCCCGAAAATAAAACATACTCCGGGTACTACGAAAAAGGCGGTACCAGAAGGTTTCTGGTCCAAATGTGATCGCTGCGAAGCGGTACTCTATCGGACAGACTTGGAAAATAATCTTAATGTCTGTCCGAAATGTAACCATCATGTTCGTCTTACTGCTCGCGAAAGACTAGAGTTGTTGCTTGACCCAGAAGGCCGCTACGAAATTGGTTCTCAGGTTCATCCCATTGATAGCCTAAAGTTTAAAGATAGCAAACGCTATACAGATCGATTGGATGCCGCGCAGTCAGAAACTGGAGAACAGGATGCGTTAATCGTGATGCAGGGCGCCATAAAAACGATTCCGTTGGTGGCGGCGGCCTTTGAGTTTAGATTTCTTGGCGGATCGATGGGTTCGGTCGTTGGTGAAAGATTCGTACGCGGCGTGGCGGTATGCGTTGAGCAAAGCCTGCCGTTTGTGTGCTTTTCGGCGAGTGGCGGCGCGCGTATGCAAGAGGGTTTGTTGTCCTTAATGCAAATGGCAAAAACCTGTGCGGCGCTTACCCGATTGCGTGAGGCAAAGATGCCATTTATTTCCGTGCTCACGGATCCGACTATGGGTGGAGTGTCCGCGAGTTTCGCTCTGATTGGGGATATTATTATTGCTGAGCCCGGAGCGTTAATCGGGTTTGCCGGCCCGCGCGTAATCGAACAAACGGTACGTCAGACCTTGCCTGACGGGTTTCAGCGTTCCGAATTCCTTCTGGAACACGGCGCAATTGATATGATCGTCGACCGACGCCAAATGCGCGATAAACTTGCCAACCTTATTACGCTGATGATAAAACTTCCGCCGCCGAAGTAGTGATTGATCAGAGTCCTGTTGCCCCAGCTATCCAAATTTTGAAGCCTAATACCTTATCCGAGTGGCTGAGCTATGTCAGTCTAATTCACCCCAAATCAATTGCCATGGGGTTAGAGCGCGTCAATTTGGTACGTCAGGCGCTTGCGATGCAACCAAAATTTCCGCTCATTATCGTTGGAGGAACCAACGGCAAAGGCTCGACCTGTGCGATGCTCGAAGCGATTTTAGATAGTGCCGGGTATCGCGTCGGTTGTTATACCTCTCCCCATCTTTTGCGTTACAACGAGCGTGTACGTTTGAATCGCGTCGCCATTAGCGATGCTAAGCTGTGTGAAGGGTTTACCGCAGTAGAGTCTGCGCGAGCTGATGTACCGCTTACCTATTTTGAATTTGGTACTTTGGCGGCAATGCACTATTTGATCCAATCGCAGGTCGACGTGGCGATATTAGAAGTGGGTCTTGGTGGCAGGCTGGATGCGGTCAATATCTTTGATCCAGATTGCTCCATTATCACGAGCGTTGATCTAGATCATATGGATTACCTTGGCGATACACGTGAAAAAATTGGGTTCGAAAAAGCAGGTATTTGTAGAAAAGGAAAACCGGTAATCTACGCGGCTTTTGATGCGCCGCGTTCAGTGGTGGACTACGCACAAGCGCTCGGCGCCCATTTTTTGCAAATCGGCAAAGATTTCGGATTTAATGTTAGCGGTGTGCAGTGGCAATACTGGAGCGCGCAAGTTAATAGGCCAGGGCTGCCGCTGCCAGCCCTGCGTGGCGATTATCAGCTCTCCAACGCCAGCGCCTGTATCGCCGCCTTGGAACAACTCAAGGATCGTGTCCCGGTCGAAATGAATGCGATTCGTGCCGGATTGGTCCAAGTAGAATTACCGGGGCGCTTCCAGGTTATTCCTGGAAGGCCTTTGATCATACTTGATGTCGCACACAATCCCCACGCCGCACGCGCGTTGGCCACAAATTTGGACGCGATGCAGGGTTACGGCAAGACTTATGCGGTATTTTCGATGCTTAAGGATAAAGATATTGCCGGCTTGATAGACGCATTGAAGAGTCGCATTGATTTCTGGCTAATTGCGGGTATTGCGGAAAACCGTGGTGCGGATGTGCAGCGACTGCATGCTGAACTCACAAGCGCCGCCGTAGCTGGGCAAATCATAGAGTTCGATAGTGTAAAACACGCGTTCATGCACGCCAGCAATACGGCAAGAGAAAATGATAGAATAATCGTTTTTGGATCGTTTCTTACCGTTGCTGACGTCATGAGGGAACTACAACGTTTATCCGCTGTTGTCACCTGATTGAGAAAGTGATCTTAATGGCCAAAATCATCTCTGACGACGAAATTCAACTCAGGAAAAGGGCACGCAGGCGTCTCGTAGGCGCTATCGCGCTGGTCATTCTCGCCGCTGTGTTATTACCGATGGTGCTTGATCGGGAACCTAAACCCATGCGCCAGGATATCAATATCGAAATTCCCCAACCGGATGCCAGCGGTTTTACGTCTACAATTGTTCCGGTTACTGAACCGGCAAGCGATAGCGCCGCTGCAAACGTTGGGGAAAACTTAACGAGTGCCATGGCCAATCCACTACAAGGCAAACCGACTGCAGGTTCGACGGCGAAAATGGATGCGCAACTCGCGCCAGCGCGCGAGACGTCGCAGCCCCACCACGAAAATACGACACGGTTAAATGAGAGCAAGCCGGTTCCTAAATTGCAAAAGCCGGAAGCGGAAAATAATACGACGAAACCGCAGCAAGCCAGTGTCGAGAGCAAAGCCGCGGTAAAGCTTGAGCCGCAAAGTACCCAAGCAGAGACGGTAGGATTTGTGGTGCAGTTAGGCGCGTTTTCTAGCGCGACAAATGCCAAGCAGCTGGCGCAGAAATTGACCGCCAATGGGATTAAGGCCTACGTAGAGCCGTTAAAAACTGCACAAGGTACAAAGACTAGGGTACGTGCGGGCCCATTTGCCACACGTGAAGCGGCGCAAAAAGCCCGAGATAAATTGAAAACAATAGGCTTAAACGGGGTCGTCGCCGAGAAAAAATGACGCTCTTCGATTACGCAGTATTGATGGTGATCGTATTGTCAGTTTTAATCGGGTATTTTCGCGGTGCGGTGGGCGAAGTTCTCTCATTACTGGCATGGATCGTTGCTCTATGGCTAGCTAAGCAATACGCGACGAAAATTGCGCAGTTTTTACCGGAATCTATACCAACGGAGTCACTGCGTTTACTAGCCGCGTTTACTATACTGTTTGTACTTACCTTAATTGTTATGACGCTGTTTCGCATCGCAGTGTCGGCGCTAGTTAAATTTGTCGGATTACAAGCATTGAATAGAGGTTTAGGCGTATTATTTGGCATCGCTAGGGGAATTGTCGTCGTGATCGCCGGTGTCTTAGCCGCAGGAATGACTTCAGTACCAAAAACGCAGACGTGGCAGGCCGCAGTATTTAGTCCACCGCTTGAGCATGTAGCAATAAATATTAAACCCTGGCTACCCCAGGGGTTGGCGAATCGAATCAATTACAATTAAAAGACTATGTGCGGAATTGTTGGGGTTGTCGCAAAAACCCCCGTAAACCAGTTAATTTATGACAGCTTGATGGTGTTACAACATCGCGGTCAGGATGCGGCCGGAATTGTGACGTGGGAAGGCAACAGCTTCCACATGCATAAAGGCAGTGGCTTCGTTCGTGATGTATTTCGCACGCGAAATATGCGCTCGCTACCCGGAGCGATGGGTATCGGACACGTGCGTTATCCGACTGCGGGTTGCGCATCGTCATCGGCGGAAGCGCAACCATTTTATGTTAATTCGCCTTTCGGAATTGTATTAGGACACAACGGCAATCTAACGAATTCGGAACATCTGAAACGAGAATTGTTTAGGCAGGATTTACGCCACGTTAATACGAGCTCAGATTCCGAAGTTTTGTTGAATGTCTTGGCGCACGAATTGCAGGAATCTTCAAAGAATTTTCGCTTGGAACCTAAGACAATTTTTGATGCCATCACGCGAGTACATTTTCGTTGTCGCGGGGCATATGCTGTCGTGGCGATAATCGCTGGATATGGCTTATTGGCATTTCGTGATCCCTATGGAATACGCCCGTTGGTCATAGGACGCAACGTGTGCGCAGAGGGTGTTGAGTATATGGTTGCCTCTGAAAGCGTGGCATTGACCGCGCAAGGGTTTGAGCTTGTGCGCGATGTTACGCCGGGCGAAGCAATTTTTATTGATGAAGATGGGAATTTTCATAGCCGGCAATGCTCGGAAAATCCGACCAGCAACCCCTGTATATTTGAGTTTGTCTATCTGGCTCGTCCCGATTCCACGATAGACGGTATTTCGGTCTACGAGACGCGATTACGCATGGGTGAAAGCTTGGCGGACAAAATCAAGGCGACGATGGATCACAAGCAAATTGATATCGTGATGCCGATACCAGATTCGAGCAGACCCGCGGCTATGCAACTCGCTAATCGCTTAGGCTTAACCTACCGCGAAGGCTTTATAAAGAATCGCTACATTGGTCGTACCTTTATTATGCCAGGGCAAGCGCTGAGACGAAAATCCGTACGACAGAAACTCAACGCAATTGCTGTCGAATTTAAAGGGAAAAACGTGTTGTTAGTTGACGATTCGATTGTGCGCGGCACCACCAGTCGTGAAATCGTACAAATGGCAAGAGAAGCGGGCGCCAATAAAGTATTTTTCGCGTCCGCTGCGCCGCCGGTGCGATTTCCTAATGTCTATGGCATCGATATGCCCACATCCAAAGAGCTTATTGCGAGTGGAAAGTCGTACGCGGAGATCGCGAAAGAGATCGGTGCGGATCAATTAATCTACCAAGATCTCGATGCGCTAATTCAAGACGTAAAAAATGTGAACCCTAACATTACGCAATTTGAAACTTCGTGTTTTAGCGGAGATTACATTACAGGTGACGTTACGCTTGAATATCTCGCGCGCATTGAGGCGGAACGTGGTGACGGAATCCAGTCGTCAAGTGATAGTGCGGATACCACGCAGCTTGATTTGAATTTAGAAGTCGTGGATTAGCGCTTTCGCGAAATACCATAGAATAGTTCGCAAGGCGCAGCTGTCCGGACTCAGTTTCCATATTTTCTGTATAAGAATTGCCGGCGTAGATTCTGATTGTTGTTTATTATTGTGACTCAGCAGCGTGTGCTTGCTGTTGCGTTGCTGTTTAAGACCTGTGATGAATGGTGTCCTAGCTTCCGAATCAGCCATTTGATAACCAGTATAACGAACTAAAAAACGTGAGCCTACATCCTTGCCACGAACCCACTTGCGAGCGCCGTGACGACAGCTCGGCAATCGCCACTGTTGTTATGCCAAAGCCACGTGATTTGGGGTCCTTCCAAGTGCGGCGTTTATTACCGGCGCCAGAAAATCCATCGATCGGGCCGTTCGTATTTTTTGATTTCATGGGTCCGTTTACTCTGAAGACCGGACTAGAAATGGAGGTCCGACCACACCCCCACATAGGGCTCGCGACGCTCACCTGGCTATTTGAAGGTGCGCTGATGCACCGCGATAGTCTGGGTAGCGTACAAATTATCCACCCTGGTGAAGTGAATCTGATGACGGCGGGACGTGGGATTGTGCACTCTGAGCGCGCTTCACAAGCAGGGCTCGCGCTAGGACAAACGATTAGTGGTGTGCAGTTTTGGTTAGCGCTGCCGCGGGCTGACGAGGAATGCGCGCCAACGTTTTCACACCATGCGACGACAGATATTCCAGCGTTTGATAGCGGTGGTGTTACCGGACGCATTGTTATTGGACACTTCAATGGCGTCGCATCACCAGCGCGTTTCCCACATCCGCTCCTGTGTTTAGATCTAAAATTCGCACCAGGGGCGGAGTTTGTGCTTGACGATGTGCACCCGGAGCGCGCGATCTACATTGTGTCGGGTGCGGTGCGGTGCGCGGGCGAACGGCACTGGGCGCACCGACTGCTGACGCTTAAAGCAGGCCAGCCAGTCGTGCTTCATGCCGAGACAGCGTCACGCGTTTTGGTGATTGCAGGCAGTCCCTTAGATGGACCACGACATCACTATTGGAACTTTGTATCGTCCCGCCCAGAACGAATTGAGCTTGCCAAGCGGGACTGGGCAACTGGGCGTTTCTCCCCCGTCCCAGGCGAAAGCGAATTTATTCCATTGCCTTAACAGCGTCACCTCGCCTGTGGCCGCTGCGCTAAATTATTCCAGTTGACAAGGTTTGGTGATCGGAGTAATTTTACCCTGCGCCCATTTGATTCAGCTTGCTGGCGCTTAATAAATATGGCTAAAGCGAGGGAAACCCGTCTTAGCTAATTGCTGAACGGGTTTTTTTATTGCTGTAGTCGCCATTTTAATAAACAACTTGCAGGGCGATTTCAAATACTGCTAAAGCGTTGATTGTGGAAATCACCCCCAATGCTCAGCGCAATGAAAAATACGGGTGGTGGAAACAGGATGAACATGTCTGACCAACCATCGTTCGAAACACTGGCGATCCGTGCCGGAATACATCGCAGCGAGTTTAACGAGCATTCA
>CANMPU010000017.1 GCA_947499755.1 Betaproteobacteria bacterium
TGATCGGCGCCTTGTCCAAGGAGGCGCTGCTCGACGCAAATCCGGATAAAGGTGCGACAAGCAACAATAGAAGAATATATTTTTTCATTGTTATGTCAATCTATCTGGCTCTGGTTTGGTCTTATCGATTTTCGTGTACCAGGGCATTAGCACAAAGAAAGCGAAATAAACGATAGTCAAAATTCGCGCAATCCATGTCAGAAGGTCACTTGGCGGCATGGTCCCAAGCACCGCTAATACCAAGAAGCTGATTACAAAAAGCGTAAGCGCTGTTTTGTAAATCCAGCCGCGGTAGCGAATAGATTTGACCTTGCCGCGATCTAACCAAGGTAACAAAAAGAAAATCATTGTGGCAAGACCCATAACGACCACGCCGGGAAATTGCGATCCAAAAAATGACGGTACCGCTCTAAGCATCGCGTAATACGGTGTGAAGTACCACAGCGGCGCAATATGCGAAGGCGTGCTTAGCGGGTTCGCGGGTATAAAATTATTCGCCTCTAAAAAATAGCCCCACATCTCAGGGACGAAAAACATAATCACGCTGAACACCATCAGGAATACGACCACCCCGACGATGTCTTTTACAATGTAGTACGGATGAAACGGGATGCCGTCTATAGGCTTGCCAGTATTGGGATCGAGATTTTTCTTGATCTCGATGCCGTCTGGATTATTCGATCCTACCTCATGCAATGCCATAAGGTGCGCCATCACCAACCCAAGTAACACCAAAGGAACGGCAATAACGTGAAACGCGAAAAACCGATTGAGAGTCACGTCGGATACCACATAGTCGCCGCGGATCCATAGCGCTAGATCTGGGCCTATGAACGGGATGGCATCGAACAAATTAATGATCACTTGCGCGCCCCAAAAAGACATCTGACCCCAAGGAAGTAGGTAACCCAAAAATGCCTCTGCCATTAAGCATAGATAGATCAGCATACCGAAAATCCAAATCAGTTCTCGCGGTTTGCGATAGGATCCATATAACAACCCGCGGAACATATGCAGATAGACAACCGCGAAAAACATGGAGGCGCCCGTCGAATGCATATAACGGATAATCCAACCACCAGACACGTCGCGCATAATATATTCAACCGATGCAAACGCTTGTGCGGCATCGGGCTTGTAATTCATGGTCAGAAAGATTCCGGTAACGATTTGTAAAACCAAAACGAACATCGCCAATGCACCGAAAAAATACCAAAAATTGAAGTTTTTTGGCGCGTAATATTCCGCGAGATGGGTCTTCCACAGAGCACTCAGAGGGAAACGCTCATCGACCCAATTTAATAGCTTTTTCATGTTTAGGCTTGATCCTCTCCAATGAGCATCCGGGTATCGCTTAGAAATTTGTAAGGTGGCACTATGAGATTTTTTGGCGCTGGTTGCGATTTAAAAACGCGCCCCGCTAAATCGAACTTGGAGCCATGGCAAGGACAGTGAAATCCGCCCTTCCAAGTATCACCCATATCGGTTTCCCCGCCTTCGGCGAGCTTTGCCACAGGCACACAACCCAAGTGCGTACAGATCCCAATTAACACCAAATATTCAGGTTTAATCGATCGCCCGACATTCTGGCAGTACTTTGGTTGTAAGGGCATTTCAGAGTTGGGGTCCGCAACTTGATCGGCGAGACCCGCTAATCCCTTATACATTTCTTCTGTACGACGAATAATCCAAACGGGCCTACCGCGCCACTCGACATCGAGTTTCATTCCGGGCTCAATTCTACCCAGATCAACCTCTACCGGCGCGCCAGCGGCCTTCGCTGCCTCGCTCGGCATCATACTCATTACTAATGGAGTCGCGACACCAGCCGTCGCGACGCCGCCAATTGTCATCGTGGTAGCTACTAGAAATCTCCTCTTGCTTCGATCTATTTCCTGATTAGCCATTCAAGGTTCTCTACTCGATAGATAAAAAAATATTAGCCCGTTGCATTTTACCTGAAACGCCATATAAACTTAAACCCGTACAAGGGATATCTTAGTTACCATGTCGTTTATTTACATATATGTCAATAAGTTAACTGTCGTACAACGATGTAAGCTTAGGCGCGCGCTTCTCTCTTGATTCGCCTCGGAGAACTTGTTTTGCCGCAACAGACTTACGCGAGCGGAATTCATACCCGTATAATCTCGTTGGAAAATTGTCGCAGTGAAAGTTTACGTCTTTCTCTGGAGTGTTCACAAAAATAATTTTATGCATAAGCTTTGGCTAGTATTTTCTCAAGCGGTCACCTTAAGTGTGGCTGTACTTTTTGTCATTACAGTTTTGCGCCCGGATTTACTGTCGTTGAAGAGTGCGCAGAATGTAGTGACCGTACGCGAACCAATTGCGACAGCGGCCATCTCTACGCAGCCTTCTTCCTACAGCGCGGCCGCAAAAGTTGCGATGCCTTCCGTCGTAAACATTTTTACCAGCAAAGAAATTGAGGTGCAATCACCCCTACTCGATGATCCATTGTTTCGACATTTCTTTGGCGACCGCTTTGGCGCGCAAACCGAAAGAAGCTCTAGCCTTGGGTCCGGTGTTATTGTCAGTTCTGAGGGATATATTCTGACGAACCACCATGTCGTCGAAGCCGCTGATCAGATTGAGGTCGCATTGGCAGACGGCCGACACGCTGCTGCACATATTGTTGGCAGCGACCCTGAAACCGATCTCGCGCTTCTAAAAATTGATTTAGAGAAATTACCGGCAATTCGTATCGGCCGCTCGGAGCGCCTCCAGGTGGGAGATATCGTGTTGGCGATTGGAAATCCTTTCGGCGTTGGGCAAACCGTTACCATGGGGATTGTGAGCGCACTTAAACGTAGTCACCTGGGAATCAATACCTACGAAAATTTTATTCAAACCGACGCAGCAATCAATCCGGGGAATTCTGGGGGCGCGCTGGTCGATATCTCTGGCAATTTAGTCGGGGTCAATAGTGCAATTTATTCCAGAAGCGGTGGATCACTTGGAATAGGCTTCGCGATCCCAGCGGATATTGCGAAACACGTGATGGAACAAATCGTTCGATCGGGGTCGGTAACCCGCGGCTGGATTGGCGTTGAGGTTCAGGAATTATCGCCGGAGCTCGCGTCAACCTTTAAGGTGGTAAGTGGGGTGTTAATAGCACGCGTTGTACGCAATGGACCGGCAGACAAAGGCGATATTAAACCGGGTGATGTTCTCGTAAAGGTCGAACAGAAATCGGTGACCGACTCAGCCAGCATGTTAGAACTTATCGCGGCGCTTAAACCCGGAACGAACGCAATCGTAACGGTTGTGCGAAATCAGAAACTACTCACGCTAAAAATCAATGTAGGAAAGCGCCCTAAACTTACACAAGATTCTAGCAACAATTAGTCGCGAGAGACATGTTTGGGATGTATCGAGTTAAATTCGTGGTCTGCATCGGTGCGAGTGCGTTTTGTTCTTATGATTACCGACGCGATAAGTAGGCCGATCTCATACAGCAGCCACAAGGGAAGTGCGAGGAGGAACTGCGATATGATGTCTGGGGGCGTAAATACTGCGCCAACAATAAACGCCCCGACAATGACGTAGGGTCGTACGTATCTCAATTTCTCCACGCTTACTATGCCGCTCGCAACAAGAACCACGACCAATATCGGCACTTCGAATGTAGTACCAAAAGCCACGAATAGCGTTATAACAAAATCGAAGTACTTGCTAATGTCCGTCATGATAGCGACACCCTGTGGCGCGACCGACGTTACAAACTTGAATACCACAGGAAATACCGCGAAGTATGCAAACGCCATCCCCGCAATAAACAGTACACTGCTTGCAAATATTAACGGCACGATCCAACGCTTTTCATGGGCGTATAAGCCTGGGGATACAAACGCCCATATTTGATACAACACAAACGGAAGAGCCATGACGAATGCGACTAATAAGCTTAGCTTCAACGGGATAAGAAACGGTGTAACAACTTCGGTTGCTATCATGTGCGACCCCGTTGGTAAGACGGCGAGCAGTGGCGCGGCAAAGATGCTGTAGATTTCTCTAGACCATGGAAATATGCACACAAACACGACCACTATCGCGATTACAGAATGTAACAATCGTGTGCGTAGTTCTGTAAGATGGGAGACGAAAGAAGCAGATTTAATCATGATCACGAAGCGTTACGTTTGACTCTTACGCGCGTCAGACCGACTCCGTTCTTCACTAGGATTCAATGCAACATCGAAATCAGCGTAGGTATCAAATTTTTGCTCCACTGACTCCATTTCTTTTTGATATTGATCCTGTATCGAATGCAGTTCGGTCTCGGTATCACCATGTATTTTCTTCAATACATCTAATTCTAGCTCGCGATCAATTTCAAGTTTTGCCTGGTCAAGATAACTGCGGAATCGTCCGACAAGATGTCCTATGGTGCGCGCGACTTTAGGTAAACGCTCGGGGCCAATCACGATTAGGGCGACGATCAAAATGACCAGAATTTCAAAAAAACTGACGTCAAACATACAGCGCTATTTTTGAACGTCTACAGGACATTTCTATCTTTAACTTCGCCCTCGATCGTGCTGGGTTCTTTTTCTGTGTTGTGATTGTCGTTGGTTGCCTCCATTCCCTCTTTGAAGCCCTTTACAGCACCGCCGAGATCCTGTCCTATATTGCGTAACTTCTTCGTACCAAAAATTAGCACGACAACTAACAGTACGATAAGCCAATGCAAAAAGCTGAATGAACCCATAATAATCTCCTCAATAGCCTATAAACCGCGTTGCAACATCGGTGGCAAGGACGCGTCACCACCGACAAGGTGCATGTGTAAATGGAATACCTCCTGTCCAGCAATCGCACCCGCGTTCGAAATAACACGAAATCCCTTTCCTAAGCCCTGTTCCTGTGCAATTCTAGGTATTAACACCATCATTCTTCCAAGGACGCTTTGATGCGCGTCGCTGACTTCCGCTAATGACGCGACGTGTGCCTTGGGTATGATCAATATGTGGATGAGGGCTTGCGGGTGAACGTCGTGAAAAGCGAGTAAACTTTCATCCTCAAAGACTTTGCGACTGGGAACGTCTCCTTTGACTATCTTACAGAATACGCAGGTTTCGTCGATGGTCATGGTCAATTCCTAGTCTTTTTTCTCAATTGCGCATGCGCTTCTCGTCCACTCCCGACAGACCCTCGCGACGTTGCAGTTCTGCGAGCACATCTTCAGGGCGCAGCCCATGATAAGCGAGCATTACCAGGCAGTGAAACCATAGATCTGCAGTTTCGCGGACGATATGAAGTTTATCACCGTCTTTCGCTGCAAGTAATGTTTCCGCCGCTTCCTCTGCAATTTTCTTAAGGATTGCATCGTTTCCCTTCGCGAAAAGGCTTGCACTATATGAGCTTTCTGGGTCCGCGCCCTTACGCGCTTCCAGCGTTTTTGCAAGCCTATGGAGAATTAAATCATCGGTCATTTTTTATATATCTCCGCCGGGTCTTTAATAATGCGGTCCGTTTCTTTCCATGTGCCGTCATCTAGCTTCTGATAAAAGCAACGCTGTCTTCCGGTGTGGCAGGCCAATCCACCGGTCTGCTCGACAACCAGTAAGATCACGTCTTCGTCACAATCTGTACGAATTTCTTTAACCTTCTGCGTGTGCCCCGATTCCTCGCCTTTATGCCACAATTTTTTGCGTGAACGCGACCAATAGACCGCTTCGCCCCGTTCAACTGTTAGCTTTAGAGCATCCCGATTCATCCATGCGGACATCAAAACCTTGCCGCTACCCGCTTCCTGCGTAATCACTGGGACAAGCCCATCTTGCGCCCAGTTAATATGGTTAAGCCAGTTATCGTTCACAATCTCACCTCTATGCCCTGCGTTGCCAGAAAACCTTTGGCGTCGTTCACCGTGTACTCTCCGTAATGAAAAATACTTGCGGCGAGCACTGCGTCTGCACGGCCCTGTAAGATACCGTCTACCAAATGCTGAAGGTTACCGACGCCACCGCTGGCAATAATAGGAATGCGTAAATTGTCGGAAAATTGTCGGGTTATTTCAAGATCAAACCCACTACGTGTCCCGTCTCTATCCATACTAGTTAGTAAGATTTCTCCCGCACCCAGCGCCTCCATTTTTTCCCCCCACTCTAGGGCATCTAATCCCGTGGCGTTACGCCCTCCATGGGTAAACACTTCCCAAGTATAGCCCGAAGCGTCAGTAGAACGCTTTGCGTCGATCGCGACTACGATACATTGCGACCCAAAGCGATCGGCGGCGTCCTTTACCAACTGCGGATTGGTCACCGCGGACGTATTGATACTCACTTTATCTGCACCGGCATTCAATAAATCGCGCACATCATCGACGCGACGCACGCCACCACCGACAGTAAGTGGAATAAATACCTGGGACGCGACACTTTCAATAATATGTAGAATCATACCTCGGTTGTCAGAACTCGCGGTAATGTCGAGAAAGGTCAACTCGTCGGCGCCCTGTTCATCATAGCGTCTGGCGATTTCCACCGGGTCGCCCGCATCACGTAATCCGACAAAGTTAACGCCCTTCACCACACGTCCGTTAGTAACGTCTAGGCAGGGAATAATGCGCTTAGCTAGCCCCATGGTGTTAGAGACATCTTGTGGTAAAGAATTAAGTTTAGGGGACGAGTCTTAACAGGAATTGATTACTTAAGTTTGATTGTGTTTTGTGCAGAAAGTTCGTCCGCTAATTTTTGTGCTTGCGCAAAATCTAGCGTACCTTGATAAATAGCGCGTCCGGTAATCGCGCCCGTAATACCTTCCATTTCGATTTCGCATAACGCTTTTACATCATCTAGGTTAACGATGCCGCCGCTCGCGATTACCGGTACCGTTAACACTCTCGCCAGATTAAGGGTCGCCTCGATATTTACGCCGCTTAACATGCCGTCGCGTCCAATATCTGTGTAGATGATCGCCTCTACCCCATAGTCTTGAAATTTAAGCGCCAAATCGACTACATCGTGCCCGGTCATTTTAGACCAGCCATCAACAGCGACCTTGCCGTCTTTTGCATCAAGTCCGACCATAATATGCCCCGGGAATGCATAACATGCATCATGTAGAAACTCTGGGGTTTTGACGGCCGCAGTTCCCACGATGACATAGGAGATTCCGCCGTCTAAATACCCTTCTATCGTATCGAGGTCACGTATACCACCGCCGAGTTGAATTGGAATATCCTTACCCACCGCCGCAGCGATCTCTTTTATGGCGTCCCCATTCTTGGGCTTCCCGGCAAACGCGCCGTTTAGATCCACTAAATGTAAGCGCTTCGCTCCTTGCTGGCGCCAATGCACCGCCATGGCCGCCGGATCTTCCGAGAACACGGTAGCTTCCTCCATAGACCCCTGCTTTAGGCGCACACAATGCCCATCTTTAAGATCGATCGCGGGAATAATCAACATTGAAAATTAGATACGCTAGAGTGTTTTTGCAACATCGGACTGACAGTTTCGCTCATAACAACCTTTATGCGACCTTGCGCAATTTAGTAATCGCACTTCCGCCTTCCCACAACACAAAGTTTGATAGTAGTGTCAGTCCGGCGATTTGGCTCTTTTCGGGGTGAAACTGCACCGCGAAAATATTGTCCTTGGCAACGGCACATGCGAACGATGTTGGGTATTTAGTCTCGCCAGCAACAATCGAAATGTCCGTCGGCACCACATAATAGCTATGCACAAAATAAAAACGGCTGCCTTGGGTGACGCCTTGCCACAGGGGATGTTTCATCGTCTGCTCAACTTGATTCCATCCCATGTGCGGGACCTTAAGTCTATTCCCTTGCTCATCCACCATCGCGGGCGAATGAAACTTCTCCACTTTTCCGGAAAACAATCCCAGACCTTCAATGTTTCCTTCCTCGCTAAAATCTAAAAGCATTTGTAAACCGAGGCAAATTCCTAGAAATGGTTTCGAATTGGCGGCTTGCAAAACAGCAGAGCGTAAACCACGCGCATCCAGCTCGCGCATACAATCTGGCATTGCCCCCTGCCCTGGAAAAACCACTCTTGCGGCATCACGTATGTCTTGCGCTGAATCGGTAATTCGCACGTCAAGTTCGGGCGCAACATGCTCTAGTGCTTTCGCGACTGAACGCAAATTACCCATACCATAATCAACGACCGCAATATCAATCATACCCAATGTGTAAATTAATTCTTATTCGGCGTCGCAATAGAACATTGCATCAATCGCGTTCACAAACAACCTTTGGTCGACGGCAGTATGCCCTGCATGCGCGGATCCGGCTCGACCGCCATGCGCAGCGCTCGCCCAAACGCTTTAAATACCGTTTCACATTGATGATGCGCGTTCCTACCCTTAAGATTGTCAACGTGTAGAGTAACTAGCGCATGATTGGTGAATCCTTGAAAAAACTCGTGCACCAATTCCACGTCTAATTCTCCAATCATGGAACGGGTAAACTGGACGTTAAATTCTAGTCCGGGTCTACCAGAAAGATCGATCACCACGCGCGATAACGCTTCGTCCAAAGGCACATAGGCATGTCCGTAGCGACGCAACCCTTTCTTGTCGCCCACGGTTTGCGCGAGCGCTTGGCCAAACGCGATTCCGATATCTTCTATGGTGTGGTGTGCGTCTATATGCAGATCACCCTTAGCCACCACCTCCAAATCGATCAAACCGTGGCGTGCGATCTGATCCAACATGTGATCCAAAAATCCAACGCCCGTAGCAAGTTTCGATTTGCCCGAGCCATCAAGATTAAGTTTCAGGTTAATCTGCGTTTCTAAAGTATTACGAGTGATTTGTGCTTCGCGCATGGGTGTTTAGAAATGACGGATAAAATTAAATCGCAAATAGTCCGAACAAGATGTGATAGTGGGTGTGAATACTAAAAAAGGTGGTCTGAAAAAAAAGTGGTGAATTTCGTGTCCTAATCATAGCCCTTTTATCGCTGTGAGGAAACGCTCATTTTCCTCAGCCGTTCCGACAGTAACCCTAAGACAATTGTCTAGTGCTGCATGCGTATTGTGAAGCTGTTTAACTAAGATGTTTTTTCGTTTAAGCTCGTTGAATACTTTATCCGCGTTTTCTATTTGCAGCAACACAAAATTTGCGCTACTGGAATAAACCGCGACGCCCGCGATTTTACGTAATCCATCTATCAGAAGCGTGCGTGCGGTTTTGATCTTTTCCGCCTGCAGTTGCAGTACGTCATTATTTCCCAAAATATGCTGCGCAATCAATTGCGTTAATACATTGATATTATATGGTAAACGTAATTTCTCAAGATGAGCGAGCCATTTTTTATGGCCCACCAAATATCCCAAACGCAAACCGGCGAGCCCTGATTTTGAAAGTGTGCGCATGATGAGAAGATTCTCGTGAGCAGGTAAATGGCGCATAAAGCTTGAATCGGAAAACGCGGCGTAGGCCTCATCAACCACAACCAACCCAGGCGCCGCGCGAATTACGCGCAGCAGCGCTTCGGTTTCAAATAAATTTCCCGTCGGATTGTTGGGGTAGGCCAAAAAGATCACGGAAGGTTGGTATTGCGCCATTGCTTCCAGCAGACGATCAACTGGAAGAGAGAAATCCGCGTTTAAGTCAACACCAACGTAACGCATGCCAACAAACGTTCCTATCATACGGAACATCACAAATGATGGCTCCACACCCATCAAGCAGGCATGGGGTTTTGCTGTGGCCATAGCGATAATCTGGATCAGTTCGTCGGAACCGTTACCCAAAATAATTTCCGATTGCGGCGGAATCTGCATGGCCTCGCGAATCTGCAATTTCAGATTCGCGGCGTGCGGGTCGGGG
>CANMPU010000018.1 GCA_947499755.1 Betaproteobacteria bacterium
TCAATACTGTGCGCAAGCATTTGTCGGTGATCCAAGGCGGACGAATGGCGGCATTGTGTCGCGCCCCGATTCTAGCGTTGGTCGTCTCCGATGTTACTGGAGATGATCCAACCCATATTGCTTCTGGCCCTTGCGCACCAGATCCGACAACTTACGCTGATGCGCTGGCGATCCTAGAGCGCTACCAGGTTAAGACGTCGGCAGCCGTCATAAATACCTTGAAGTCTGGTCAGCAGGGAAAGCTGGATGAAACCCCTAAACCAGGCAACGCTATTTTTCGTAAAGTTGAAAATCGTGTGATCGCGACCGCGCACGCTTCCCTAGTGTCTGCGGGACATTTCTTTCGTAAAAACGGTATTACTGCGGCGATCTTAGGCGACGGCGTAACAGGCGAGTCGCGCGAGGTGGCGAAAGTTTATGGTGCATTGGCGCGTGAGATAAACGAATATGGCCATCCATGGAAAAAACCGTTAGCGCTCATTTCTGGCGGAGAAACGACCGTCACCGTAAAGGGTAATGGGAGAGGAGGGCGGAATTGCGAATTTTTACTTTCGTTAGTAATTGATCTTGCCGGCGCTGACAACATTTATGCGCTAGCGTGTGATACCGATGGCATTGACGGTTCTGAAGACAACGCCGGAGCGTTGGCAACCCCCGATTCATTTAAGCGCGCCGCGAAAATGGGGCTACTGGCGGAAAAGTTCCTCGATAATAATGATGGTTACAGTTATTTTGCGAAGCTAGACGACCTTATCGTCACCAAGCCCACGCGTACCAATGTTAACGATTATCGGGTTATCTTACTGCTGTAAGCTGGTGGCCGAGGTGCATGTCGGCGCCGTGTGGTTAGCGTGGGATTAGATGCGTTGCTCGTTTCACGAGTTACGCAAATTTTCGACGAGCCACACTCCTGAACCAACTACCACCGAATTTGGCGTGCAACGCGACAAACTAATAAATCTAACGTCGGCGGTCGCGCTTGTTAACATCACGTGTAAATGCGCGAAATAGCACCTCTAGCTACGGCTTTTTCGGTTGCTTAGGTTTTTTTTGTTCTTTGCGTTGTTTGTCGCGATTTCCCATGGCTATTCTCCTGGTTTAAAATTGATATGAATTACAATGTTTCCCGTTTGTTAGGCCGCCAGCACTAGCCATTCCATCCTCTATGGAAAGGGCGAGCATGCGACGGACGGTCAAATTATATCAGATGCTAAACGTTAGCCACGGGAAGCTCGTATTAGTGCGGTGCTAGCGCGTGTCTGGGGCGCGCTAATAAAATTACAAATTCCACACGCCGCGTGATGGGTTCGCGTTTATGACTAGACTGACTTCGCCAACGTATCAACCTGCTTCTCCACTGAGGGAGAGCGTAACAATTTATTGCTTTTGACTGGCGGAAGACGAATTTTGCAACTGTTGTCGTTGCCCCCATTTTCTTTTAATTTCTTGACGCCGCTCCGCCGGGAGTTGCTTTAGATTTTGATAGTTTTTTCGCGCTTTTTCCCGGTCCGCTGGGGTGAGTTTGCTCCAATGCTCTAATCGAGCGCGCACTTTTTCTTGCCGTTCCGGAGGTAAATCTGGGTAGCGTTTTGCTATGCCCAGTAATTTTTGTTGTTCATGTGAGGATAGATTATTCCAATCCTGCGCGAAGGGTCTTAGAACTTCCTGCTGCTGTGTATTCAAATTAACCCAAACCGTTTTTGTGCTTTGCTGTGCATTAAGTGCGTAGCACGGGATACACAAAAAATACAGGAGAAGGGCGGCGGCTAACGATTTAGCCATGGGTCAAAATCGTGATCTAAATAGGCGTGCAGCGGTAGTTCATCTTCGAGTAGCTCGGCGTCATCGGCTAGCGTATCGTTGTTGCTAAGCAGCGCGTACCATCCGCCAAAAGAAGCAAGTACAAGCAATAACATAATTGCTAGTGTCCACCCGCGGATATGGCTAAACGAGCCGGATAAAAATGAAGCGCCACCATTTATCGACATTGCGAGTCCAACGCGCGTTTGTCGCGATTCGACACGCGCCAACGAACGCTCGCGTACAGATTCAAGCCGCGCAAGCTGCTTCTGGCTTATCTGTTCCAGGCCAGAGTTCAGCACGCTGATCAATTTCTTTCCTACCTCTTCTTCGTTCACAACGAAATCCCTTTTTCTTTCAAAAGCACAGCAAGTGCGTGAGTTGCCCTTGAGCAATGTGTTTTCACGCTTCCTTCAGAGCAGCCCATAGTCTTAGCGGTTTCTGCGACATCCATCTCTTCCCAGTAACGAAGTACGAACGCCTCTCGTTGACGAGGCGGTAAATTTTGTAATGCGTGCTCAATCAATCCAATGAGTTGCGTCTGTTCAAGCGCTTCCACGGGCCCGCTTTTAACAATGGAGCCATTGTCAGTTTCCAACACCTCCATTAGATCAAAGTCTTCGTCTTGGTCGCGATGACCAAAAGATGAAAATAATGAGGTCCAGCGCGAGCGTATTTTAGTGCGTCGATAATAGTCGCGAATGGTATTTTGCAGAATGGTTTAAAACAACATGGGCAATTCTGCGATGGTTTTACTCGCATATTTTTCGCAGAGCTTGAGCATTGCATCCTGCACAATATCTAGCGCCGTTGACTCCTCGCGCACGGCGTAGAACGCTTGCTTGTAGGCGCGGCGTTCTACCGTGCAAAAAAAATCGGAAATCTCCCCTTTAGTGGCCAGCTGAATAAACTCGCACGGTGACGCGAGTTCTCATACGTAGTTTCACTGGCATACCAAGACCAGGAAGAAATTCTGATAGTACCGGTTCATTATACAGGGGGTAATTGAAAGAATTTGCCACCCATATAGACCATGGCGGTGCCATCTTGCACGGTCGCATTTTCGATAATACCGGTAAGTATTGTATGGTCACCACCTCTAAGCATCACATCCATACGACACTCGAGCGCGACTAAGGCATCGCTCAGTAATGGCACACCATGCTTGCCGGTAATAAAATTCGCTTCGGCAAATTTGTCTACGCCTTTTGACGAAAAGCGCAAGGCTGTACTTTGATGTTGTGGTCGTAAAATATTTACGCCAAAGTAATCGGCGGTGAGGAACGCGTGGTGGCAATCGGCCTTGGTATCCAAACACACCAAAATCATAGGAGGTTTCATGGAGAGAGAGCTAAACGCGCTTGCCGTGAAACCCCAACGGTGGCCTTCTTTGTCACGCACGGTTGCAATAACTACCCCAATCGGAAATCTTCCCATTGAATCCCGAAACGTCTTGCCATCAATTGCCATAACCCCCCCTTAAATTGTTTTTGGTTCGTCTAAACTTATAATGCACATTTTCTGGATATCTAATACTTAACTAGCTAGAGATTTTTCTAATCTAGTTAGTTTACCCACGTATCCAGTTACTTCCAAATCGAAGCCAGCCATACTCGGCATTTTTCGCGGTGCCCCCAAAATACGCATTTTCCCTACGCCTAGATCCTTCAGTATTTGTGCTCCGATACCATAATCACGCAAATCCATTTTCGGAGAAGTTTTGGACGTTTGTGTGTGAGAATTGATACGCTGCAGTAAATCCTCGGTCGATTCAGGTTTGCGTAGAAGTACGATGACTCCGCTCTTGGTGCGGCTGATGTAACGCATGGCTTCGCTCACGCTCCATGAATGTGCGGCGCGATCCGTAATGAAAAAGTCCATAACCGACAACGGTTCGTGTACGCGAACGACGGTTTCGTCTTCCGCGCGAATCTCACCGCGCACGAGGGCTAGATGAGTATCTCCAGTGGTTTTATCAGTGTAGGCGATAATCTTAAATGGGCCGAACATGGTTTGCACCGTTCGTTCAGCCACACGTTCTAGTAGCTTTTCCGTTTGGCTCCTATAGTGGATCAGGTCCGCGATAGTGCCTATTTTTAGATTATGTTGCTTTGAGAATTCGGTCAAATCCGGCAAGCGTGCCATTTCACCATTGTCTTTTAGGATTTCACAGATAACCGACGCCGGCGTCAAACCGGCAAGACGTGCGAGGTCGCATCCGGCTTCGGTATGTCCCGCACGCACAAGCACGCCGTTATCATTTGCCATCAGTGGAAAAATATGTCCAGGCTGAATGATATCTTTTGCTGTGGCGTTCGGCGCGATCGCTACTTTTACCGTATGGGCCCGATCCGCTGCCGAAATTCCTGTAGTTACGCCGTGGGCCGCTTCAATCGAAAGAGTGAAATTAGTTCGATAGGGTGATCGATTATCAGTCACCATCAGAG
Organism: Betaproteobacteria bacterium; assembly: GCA_947499755.1. Classification (GTDB taxonomy): domain Bacteria; phylum Pseudomonadota; class Gammaproteobacteria; order Burkholderiales; family CANMPU01; genus CANMPU01. The sequence goes on from CANMPU010000018.1 coordinate 4,248, forward strand.
GGAGGTTGAGTTTCTGGCAAAGGTCGGCAGTCAGTGTTAGGCAGATCAAGCCTCGGCCGTAGCGTGCCATGAAGTTGATTACTGTGGGCGTAATGAATTCTGCCGCGATAACCAAATCGCCTTCATTTTCTCGATCTTCTTCATCGACCAAGATGACCATCTTACCCGCGCGGAAATCTTCAACGATATCCTGGGTCGAGCTGATTATCGGGTAATCGAAAGACACGGCGTACTCCTAAATTGGCGGCGCGAGCCTATATTTATTTTAATAGCAACATTGAAAAACAAAAGAATTAAGGCGATTTTAGCAATCGCTCTCGACGTCGCGATAAAAAAATAAACTCAAACGATCGGCGGTATTAATGGCTATTTAAAGTGTCAATTATGTGTTCGCCTGCCCCATAATTCAGACATAGAATTATTTTCTCTGACACTGCGCATAACTGTATCTTAGTCAAGACCTATGCGCAACTTGGTGCGGTCGCTGTGCCCAGGGTAATTTGTGGCGAAATAAAAGGTCGATATTCTCGAAATTAAATATTCACGCAGGAGACTCTGACATTACTGAACGAATCGTGCCAGCGGTGGTGCTAGTGCATGGCTTGTGGATGAATAAGGCCGCGTTGCTATGGTTACGTCGATCTCTCGAGCAATGCGGTTACATGGTTGCGTGTTATTCCTATCATTCGCGTTCGGCAAATCTCGCTGAAGCCGCTCGCGGCTTGACGCGCTTCTTGAATGCTGTTGCCGCCGAAACGATTCATTTGGTGGGGCGCAGCATGGGAGGGCTAGTGATATTACAAATGTTAAATGATACTCCACGTTCTGACATTGGCCGCATCGTTCTTTTGGGAACACCGTATCGGGATAGTACGGCTGCTAAAGCGTTACTAAAGAAAACTTATGGTCGATGGTTGATCGGGAAAGGAATCCCTTAATGGCTAAAGAAAGATAGACCCAGCCTGGCCGCAAGTTGCGAGCTTGGCGTCATCGCGGGAAATCGTAATTTTGGTCTAGGTAAAATGGTTACTCGATTGCCCTTACCCAACGACGGAACGGTTACAGTCAGTGAGACGCAAATACCCGGTATGCGCGATTTTATTGTGCTCCCGATCACCCACACTGGATTATTGGTTTCCACAAAAGTTGCCGACCAAGTGGTCGCGTTTTTACAACATGGCCAATTTAATCGATATGCGATAAAAATAACGGATTCAAATGCGCCTCGCTAAACTCACTGCGCTAGTTGCAGCGACGCTCTGTGTTTTTACCTATGGCTGTGCTGATATTGGTTATTACTTGCAATCCATGCACGGTCAGTTACGCATCGTCAACAAGCAACGCGAGATATCTAAAATATTGACGGATCCAACCACCGATCCGTCATTAAGGGAAAGGCTGCAACTCGTTTTACAAATACGTGACTTCGCCTCACGAGAGCTCGCATTACCGAATAACGCAAGCTATCGCAGTTATGCCGATTTACAACGCCCTTTCGTTGTGTGGAATGTTTTTGCAACCGCAGAATTTTCGATTCAACCGATAGAATGGTGTTTCGCGTTTGTGGGGTGCGTAAATTATCGCGGTTATTTTTCCAAGGCGGAAGCGGAAAGCTTTGCTAAATATATTGCGCAGCAGAAATCTGACGTTTACATCGGTGGCGTGCCAGCCTATTCAACGTTAGGCTGGTTTAGCGACCCGATACTAAACACCGTGGTTCATTACCCAGAGAGAGAAATCGCGCGCATTATTTTTCATGAGCTCGCGCATCAGATTGTCTACGTGAAGAGCGATTCTATATTCAATGAATCTTTTGCTGTAAGCGTAGAGCTTGAGGGTTTGCGGCGGTGGCTGGAACAGAATGGCACGCCACAACAACGCTGGGAATTTTTAACCGCGCAAAATTATAGGGATCAATTTATATCTTTAGTACTGGAGTATCGCCTACGCCTGGAGAAACTATATGCGTCAGACTTGGATATGGACACGATGCGCATCGCAAAAGCGAAGGAATTCTCCGATTTAAAGCGCGACTACGAGATATTAAAACAAGGTTGGAACGGCTACAGCGGCTACGATCAGTGGTTTTCACAAGATCTCAATAACGCACAAATTGTATCGGTAAGTACCTACGCGCAACAGGTCCCTGCGTTTCAATCCATTTTGCAACAACATGGTGGTGACTTGCGCGAGTTTTATGAAGAGGTGAAGCGTCTTGCTAAACTACGTAAAGAACAACGCGACGCAGCGTTAGCGCAGTATACAACGCTACTTCCTAGGTAAGCGCCCCTTTCACTCTCGGCGAAATGGGAAGCGGTTGCGCCAATATTGAATTATTAGCCACGCGCCTATCATGCCACCCAGATGCGCGAAATGCGCCACACCGGCAAATGTTCCGCTAATACCAAGGGCCAGCTCCACCACGCCATACAAGGTAACAAACAACCATGCTGGCAGCGGAATCGGGGGGAACAGTAACAGAACACGACGCTGCGGAAAATACATCGCATAGGCAAGCAGTACACCGAACACGCCGCCTGAAGCACCAGCCGTTGGATAGGGTGGCGAATGTGACGTGCTGGTAACGATGAGTTGTGTGACCCCTGCAGTGATGACACTGATAAAGTAAAGATTAAAAAATCTTCTTGGTCTGAAGACGCGTTCTAAATCTGCGCCAAACATATAAAGGGCAACCATGTTTAAGAAAAGATGCACGAACCCGCCATGCAAGAAGCTGTAACTGACTATTTGCCACGGTCGAAATCCATACGAAAACAGTGTGGGCCCTATTGGCCACAACGCGAAATTGGCAACCAGTGTGTGCTCTGCGAGCCCTTGGCCGACAAGAAACACCGCTGAGGTGAAAACAATTAATGTGGCGGTAACTCGTGGTAGTGAATTAAACATAGATCCAGGCTGAAAAAAAGTCGTCGTGTAGTGTGGCAACGGAAGTGTAGAGCACCAACGCCAAATTGCAACCTCAACCATCAAGTCCGACGCCCTATTTACTCAGGATTTGCAAGCCGCGCTGTTCATATCCCCGTCGAAGGTGGGATAATAGTATGAAAATAACATGCTCCTCTTCGGGAAACAATAATGACTAATGCGTTCGACACTGACATTCCGACTTTGCGTCGTATTCTTAAAGAGAATAATACGCTTGCTGTCGTGGGGCTTTCCGCCGATTGGTTTAGGCCAAGCTATTTCGCAGCGAAGTATATGCTAGACCATGGTTATCGTATTGTGCCAGTAAATCCTACTTACGCCGGAAAAGAAATTCTAGGCCAAAAATGCTATGGTGCCTTGCTTGATGTGCCTGACAAGATTGATATCGTCGATTGTTTTCGCAAGAGCGACCAGATAGTGCCGATTGCGCAACAAGCGATCCGAATAGGCGCGAAGGTTTTGTGGATGCAACTTGGCGTCATAAACGAACAGGCGGCGCAATTAGCAAAAAATGCCGGATTAGAAATCGTAATGAATCGTTGCGTCAAGATTGAGCACGCCCGATTATTTGGCGGGCTAAACTTAGTGGGCGTGAACACAGGTGTAATCTCTGCCAAACGTCCGCGGTGGCTACCTTATTAGTGTGATCAAGCATCGCGTATTGCTAACGACTAGGAGTTTGATTTATGCCTGATAGACCTTACGGATTTGGCACGCTGTGTTTGCACGCGGGTCAGCTACCGGACCCAACAACCGGCGCCCGCGCCGTTCCGATATATCAAACGACTTCCTATGTGTTCGACAGTGCAGATCACGCCGCGAGTTTATTTAATCTACAAACGTTTGGTAATACCTATAGTCGCATGATGAATCCTACGACTGCCGTGTTTGAAGAACGTATGGCGGCGTTAGAGGGTGGGCGCGCTGCGTTAGCATTAGCAACCGGAATTTCCGCGCAGATGATCGCGTTGCTGACATTGTTAGAAGCGGGGGATGAGTTGGTCGCCTCCAGTGTGCTGTACGGCGGGAGTTACTCCCAGCTGGACGTTAGCTTTCGGAAATTGGGCATTAACACCATCTTCGTTCATCCAGATGATCCAAATAATTTCAGGAAGGCAATTACCAAAAAAACCAAGGCGGTCTATGGCGAGATCGTAGGCAATCCATTGATCAATGTGTTCGACCTTGAGGCTGTTTCGGCTATTACGCGAGAAGCTGGCATACCCTTGGTCATCGATAATACTTTTGCGACGCCTTATTTATGCCGACCCTTCGAATTTGGTGCCGATATTGTCGTGCACTCCGCGACAAAATTCATCGGCGGCCACGGCACGACGATGGGAGGCGTTATTGTCGAGTCGGGTAAATTCCCCTGGGATAACGGAAACTTCCCTATGATGACCGAGCCTTCTAGGGGCTACCACGGCGTACGTTTCTATGAAACCTTTGGTGACTTTGGGTTTACTATGAAGGCGAGAATGGAAACCTTGCGGACGATGGGGCCTGCGCTGTCGCCTTTTAATGCTTTTATGCTACTTCAAGGCCTAGAAACCTTGCACTTAAGGATGGATCGCCATTGCAGTAATGCCGTGGCGGTAGCACACTATCTCGAATCCCACCCCCTCGTATCGTGGGTAAACTACAGTGGGCTAAAAAGTAGCCGTTACTACAGCTTAGCCCAAAAATATCTATCTAAGGGAGCAGGTTCGATTCTGACATTTGGGATAAAGGGTGGCGAAGCAGCGGGTATACGATTCATCGAATCAGCCCAATTTTTAAGCCACCTGGCAAATGTCGGCGATGCCAAGACGTTGGTTATTCATCCGGCGTCGACAACGCATCGCCAGCTATCAGAAGAGGAACAGAAAGCTGCCGGAGTTTCTCCAGACATGGTACGACTGTCGGTTGGTTTGGAAACGGTAGAGGACATTATTTGGGATATTGGTCAGGCTTTAGAGAAATCGCAGCAAACCTGAGCGATCGGGAGTGCTTCTGACCTGTGCTTGGTTTTAGCGCAGCGAAAAACTCTCAACCGAATAATTGAGTCTAGCGGGAGCGATCTATGGACAACTCTATGGATACTAAAGCACTTTCAGAACATTTCAAACCTGACCGTCCAGGATTCGATCGAGAATCGTTGTCGCGCGCGCTCGCAAATCGTCTGGTTTATTCTGCAGGCAAAGATCCCATCACTGCCACCAATCGTGATTGGTTTCATGCTCTAGCGTACGTGGTACGCGATTGCATGATTGATCGCTGGATGGACACAATGCGTAGCTATTATCGCGCTGATGTAAAGCGTGTTTATTATCTTTCCATGGAATTCTTAATGGGAAGGGCATTGGCAAATAGCCTGATGAACCTAGGTATTTATGAAGATTGTACTGCGATTCTTAAGGAAATTGGTCTCGATATCGAGAACATATTACAAGTTGAGCCCGATGCCGCATTGGGCAATGGCGGTTTAGGCAGACTTGCCGCGTGCTTTTTGGATTCTATGGCGACGATAGGACTGCCTGG
>CANMPU010000019.1 GCA_947499755.1 Betaproteobacteria bacterium
TGTTATTTGCGAAATTGTTCGGCGACGCGTTTAACTTCTTTTGTAACTAATTCTGCTGGTAGCCGAAATGTCGTGGTCTCGTGTACGCCATCGAGTTCGCGCGCAGTCGCGACGCCTAAGCTACGCAATTTATCCATCACGCGTTGAACCAAAATTTCCGGAGCGGACGCGCCTGCGGTAATGCCGACCTTCGTCATATTTTTAAACCACTGCGGTTCAATCTCAGTTTCATCTTGAATAAGATAAGCAGGTAAACCGTGTTGCTCCCCTACCTCGCGCAATCGATTCGAATTTGAACTATTGCGTGCACCCACGACTAAGAGCAAATCTACTTCATCAACTAATTGGCGCACGGCATTTTGCCGATTCTGCGTGGCATAACAAATGTCGTCTAGTTCGGGGCCTTGAATCGCGGGAAAACGCTGCTTCAAGGCGTCAATAACATGGCGCGTATCGTCAATACTTAACGTTGTTTGCGTGACATAGGCAACTTGGTCTGGAGTGTCGACAACTAATTTTCCAACATCTTCGGTCGTAGATACTACATAGACCTTACCCTTCACCGAGCCCATCGTACCCTCGACTTCTTCATGGCCTCGGTGTCCTACTATGATAATTTCATACCCGCGATTGGAATAACGTTGCGCTTGTAGATGTACCTTCGTGACCAGGGGGCAAGTCGCGTCGATGATGTGCAATTTCATCTGCTCGGCACGATCGACGATCGCGGTTGAAACACCGTGCGCGCTAAAAATTGTCACCGCACCGAGCGGTACTAAATCCAAACTTTCTACAAATACGGCACCGCGCGTTTGCAAATCATCAACCACATAGCGGTTGTGCACGATCTCATGAAAAACGTATACGGGCGGGCCATACATTTCCAGCGCAAGCTCGACAATTTCGATTGCTCGAACGACACCGGCGCAAAATCCTCTAGGTTGGGCTAAGAGTGCTTCCACTATATTACCTATCTAAAATGTGTAAACTACCGAAATTGTATTAAAAGTTAACCGAATTGTTCGCTAGGAAACTTTACGTTGCAGCCCCATATTTATTAGTATGGCTGCATAATGACATGATATATAATCGTTGTCTAGGCAGCGTACTAAAGGCAATTGCACATTGGTTTTAGCATACTAAAATAGATAAACGCTGTTAGAAAACTTTGAATTCTTACTATGGAACAAAACAACGAATATCCGCTCCTTAGAACGATAGATTCGCCGGAGGACCTGCGCAAACTTTCTTTGGCGCAACTTGAGCCTTTGGCGGATGAGCTGCGTAATTACCTTATTCATTCTGTATCCGAAATCGGTGGTCATTTTGCTGCTGGTCTCGGCACCATTGAACTAACGATCGCGCTACATTATGTTTTTAATACCCCCACTGAAAAACTAGTGTGGGATGTCGGTCATCAGTGTTACCCACATAAAATATTGACAGGTCGACGCGATCAAATTGGCACAATCCGACAAAAAAATGGATTAACACCTTTTCTCAAACGCGCAGAAAGTGAATACGATGCGTTCGGTGCCGGACATTCCAGCACCTCGATCAGCGCCGCGCTTGGTATGGCAATCGCCGCCAAGCGGGAAGGCAGTGGCAGACGCTCCGTCGCGATTATTGGCGACGGCGGCATGACCGCGGGGTTGGCCTACGAAGCGCTCAATCACGCTGGCGCGCTGGACGTAAACTTACTCGTCGTTCTGAATGATAACGACATGTCGATCTCCCCTAACGTCGGGGCATTATCTAGCTATTTTGCGCGCATTATGTCAGGGAAGATCTACACCACAGTTCACGAAGGCGGCAAAAAAGTACTCAATAAATTTCCGCCAATATGGGACCTCGCGTCGCGCGCAGAAAAACACGTGAAGGGAATGGTCACGCCCGGCACTTTCTTTGAAGAACTGGGGTTTAATTATATTGGACCGATCTCTGGCCACGATTTACCGACGATGCTCAAAGTAATGACCAACCTCAAGCAGGTTAACGGACCCTGCCTGTTACACGTCGTTACCAAAAAAGGCAAGGGCTACGCATTGGCGGAAGCAGACCCGGTTAAATATCACGGCGTCACCCCCTTTGATCCCAAAACAGGGATCGTAGCGTCGAAATCCAAATCTGGGCCGACCTACACCTCGATTTTTAGCGACTGGTTATGCGATATGGCAGCGCTAGACGAAAGATTAGTAGGGATAACGCCCGCGATGCGCGAAGGCTCGGGCTTGGTTAAATTTTCCGAACGCTATCCCGAGCGCTATTTCGACGTCGGTATTGCAGAACAGCATAGCGTTACCGTAGCAGCGGGCATGGCGTGTGATGGGCTAAAGCCCGTAGTCGCAATTTACTCAACCTTCTTACAGCGTGCCTACGACCAGATGCTACATGACGTGGTCATTCAAGATCTGCCCGTGTTATTTGCATTGGATAGGGCCGGATTAGTTGGTCCCGATGGCCCCACACACAACGGCAGCTTTGATTTCACTTTTATGCGCTGCCTGCCAAATATCGTGATCATGGCGCCTGCAGACGAAAACGAATGTCGTCAGATGCTCTACACCGGATTTCTCCTTAAAGGACCGGCGTCGGTACGTTACCCGCGTGGCAACGGCCCGGGCGTAACGGTAGAAAAAGACATGAAAGCCTTGCCGATAGGCAAAGCCGAAGTAAAACGCGCAGGACACAAACTCGCCTTCTTTGCCTTTGGCACCATGGTCACGCCTTCACTTGCGAATGCCGAAGAGCTCGACGCAACGGTTATTAACATGCGCTTTGTCAAACCACTAGATGAAGAAATGATCCTAGAAATTGGGGCGACGCACGACCTACTTGTCACCGTAGAAGAAAATGCGGTTCAGGGTGGCGCGGGCAGTGCGATCAACGAAGTATTACTGGCAAATAAAATTTCAAAGCAAGTGCTCAATATAGGGCTACCCGATCGATTTATCGAACACGGATCACGTGAAGAAATGTTGGAAGATGCCGGGTTAGACAAAGCAGGAATTCGTAAACAAGTCGAGTTTTTCTTCGGCAATGCCCTACTTCAATCCACGACGCGGCGCAAAGCGGTCGTTTAGTTTTACAAGAAAGACCTCTGCAATTTACCGAGCACCCTAAAAACCGCATTGCGGCACCTGAATGCGCTTCAAACTTATTGGCGCAAAAGGCTTTTAATAAAATTCTTGTCATTTGAATAAACTACTCTATACTTTTTTGACATACGCCCTTTCTTAGAAAAACGCCATAAAGCGTACAAGCGGTGTCACAAAGTGTTCGCTATAGTTGACGATGTGTTAGACACTTTGCTTCAAACAGCACGCCATTTGGCATATGGCAATATCTTTTACAGTAGCGTTCAAGTCCTTACGCTGTAACGCGTCGGGATTTTTCTGCGATTAACACATCTAGTTCAGATTTCAACTTCGGTAAAATCTGATCGTAGGGAAAAGCACCTAACGATTGCGGGCCTTTTTTCAGGTTGACGTGGGTGGGGCCACACCAAAGGCCTAGGTCAGCATCATCGGTCTCACCAGGTCCATTGACCCGACATCCCATCACTGCGATGGTGATTTGCTGTTTTGCCGCATAAAGCGACATTTCTTTGACTTGTTGCGCTAGTTCTATAAACGCTTCATTTTCCACTCGCGAACAACTCGGGCAACTAATAATATTAAGCGCCTCGCGATCAAATTTAACCACGCTACGGACGCGGCCGGCATTGATGTCATCAATAATTTGCTGGCCAACTGAAATCTCTTCTTTTTTGCGCACATTCGGCAGCGTCAGCGAAACTCTAAGCGTATCGCCTATGCCACGGCTAATGAGTTGTTCGAATGCAATTCGCGTTTTTATAATTCCATCCGGTGGCAATCCTGCTTCGGTAACGCCAAGATGTATAGGCACGTCCGGCCGCAGTTCGGCAAAACGCTTGTTCACTTCAACCACCTTGTCCGGATCAGAATCTTTTAGCGATACGACGTAGCGCGTGAATCCAAGTTGATCAAGAAATTCACAATGTTCGATCGCGCTATCAATCATCGGGGAAATCGAGTCTTCTTTTGGATATTTTCCTTCCTTGGAAGGATCAACCGACCCGCTATTTACGCCTACGCGTAAGGCGCAATCTCGCTCCAGTGCCACATCGGCGATAAAGCGCACTTTATCCTGCCACGGTTTATTGCGCTCGTGATGATACAGATGGCCGGGATTGTAGCGAATCTTATCGACGTAAGGTGCTACCAGGCGCGCCATGCGATAATATTCCTGTAAATCGGCAGATAAATTCGCCTGGGTTTGGGCGCGTATTTCTTTTAACGCCGTTGCATCTTTCTCGCTATCGACGGCAATGCGAATGACACCAGCACCGGCAGCAGCAATATCGTTCACCTGCGCAACGGTCGCGTCGATGTCTTGTGTGTGCGTCGCGCACATGCTTTGCACAGCGATAGGATTGCTATCACCGATAGTGATGGACCCAACGCGCACCGCACGAGTAGGATTACGCTTTATTTTCACGAAACCTCCTGATTCCCTTCTGCATCGTTAGAACTTGGATAAGGTTGAACCAACAAACCCAATATAGTGTCTGTTCATTATACTGTAAAATGTGAATTCTCTTTAAGATCTACGGTGCGCCAGACGACCTATGAATAGCCAGCCAACCTCTTTGCGTGAAATGAGCTGTGCCGATGATTATGACCCTAATTCGATGTCGGTCGCAAAGGCACGCGCGTGGATACAGTCATTTCTCATCCCAGTAACTGGGACCGAAAAAATCAATATCCGCGCAGCGCTAGACCGCGTTCTGGCAGAAGATGTGAAATCACCATTTAACGTACCCGCGCACGACAATTCCGCTATGGATGGCTTTGCCGTGCGCTTTGATGACCTTAGCAGCGGCGAAGACGTGACGTTACGCGTAGTCGGCACCGCTTTTGCGGGCAAACCGCATTCGGCGTCCGTCGCTACGGGGGAATGTGTACGCATCATGACCGGAGCGGTGGTTCCGCCTGGCCTTGATACCATCGTGATGCAAGAGCGCGCAGTCTTGAAGGGCGAGCAAGTAACGATAGGCCCGGGATTTAGTCGTGGTCAAAGCATGCGGTATGCAGGAGAAGATATAAAGACCGGCCAGATCGCAATCTCCCGCGGCAAGATTGTGCGCCCCGCTGAGCTCGGCTTACTCGCTTCTCTCGGCGTAAGCGAAGTTTTGGTATTCCGACGTCTACGCGTTGCTTTTTTTTCAACCGGCGATGAGCTTTGTTCGATCGGCAGTACTCTGGGTGTGGGCCAAGTTTATGATAGCAATCGTTATACCCTATACGGAATGCTGACGCGCATGAATGTCGAAGTTCTCGATATGGGCGTTATCCCAGACGATCCAAAAAAAATAGAAGATGCATTTCTCCAAGCAGCGGCAATGGCGGACGTTGTGATCACCAGTGGTGGTGTCTCGGTTGGTGAAGCCGATTATGTCAAGGCATTGCTCACGAAATTAGGCGAGGTAGTATTTTGGAAAATTGCCATGAAACCCGGCAGGCCGCTCGCCTACGGCAAAATAGGGAGCGCGCATTTTTTTGGATTGCCAGGAAACCCGGTCTCGGTGATGGTGACATTTTATCAATTTGTACGTGAGGCAATTCTGCTCCTAATGGGCGTAACCCAGCTCCCGCTTCTGCCTACTGTCAAAGTACCGTGCACCAATGCATTGAAAAAGGTGCCGGGGCGCATGGAATTTCAGCGTGGAATCTTGAGTCAAGACGCTCATGGTGCGTGGAGTGTACGTGCGAGCGGCGACCAAGGCTCCGGTATTTTAAGTTCTATGAGTGTGGCGCATTGTTTCATCATACTAGATGAGGCGCAGGGCGCGGTTAGTCCCGGCACGCTGGTAGAAGTGCAGCTCCTCGAAGGTTTAATTTAAAACCCAACCCGTAGAAAATATCCATTGAACCTATTTGATACTCGTCAGCGTGTTTTACGAGACCTACGCATATCGGTCACCGATAGGTGTAATTTCCGTTGTGTTTATTGCATGCCCAAAGAAGTGTTTGGACTCGACTATCCGTTCGCTGACCGTCACCAAATACTCAGTTTCGAAGAAATTGAACGTCTCGCTAAAATCTACGTTGCGCTCGGTGTAAGCAAAATACGCTTGACCGGCGGCGAACCACTCCTGCGTCGCCATCTGGAAGCGCTCGTGGAAAAATTAGCGCGTATTGAGGGCGTAGAACTGACGCTGACGACTAACGGCTCGGCATTAAAAACGCAAGCGCGTGCACTGAAAGATGCGGGACTAAACCGAATCACCGTAAGCCTCGATGCGCTCGACGACAAAACGTTCACTGCGATGAACGATGTAAATTTTCCAGTAGAACGCGTGCTCGAAGGGATAGAAGAAGCGCAGCATGTTGGTCTAACGCCGATCAAAATAAATATGGTCGTAAAACGTGGTGTTAATGACCATAGCATACTTCCCATGGCAACCTATTTCCGAAAACACGGCCATATTCTACGTTTCATAGAGTATATGGATGTTGGTCATAGCAATGGTTGGCGCATGGATGACGTGGTTAGCGCACGTGAGATTATTGACATCATCCATGCCGTTTTCCCACTAGAGCCAGCGCATAAAAATTATTCTGGCGAAGTCGCAAATCGTTGGCGCTATTGCGATGGCACTGGGGAGATTGGTGTGATTGCCTCGGTCACACAAGCATTCTGTCGCGACTGCACCCGCGCACGTGTTTCAACCGAAGGCATGTTTTTTACTTGCCTGTTCGCAACGCAGGGCCACGACCTTCGGGTATTGCTGCGCGGCGGTTATTCCGACACCGAAATAACAAAACATATTGTGGACATCTGGCAGCAGCGTGACGATCGTTATTCCGAAATTCGCACTCAGGCCACCGTCGCTCTTCCTAAAGTTGAAATGTCCTATATTGGCGGGTAATAATGAACGCGCACTACCGTCCCGATATCACCACTGCCACTCGACCTCTCACGTTTACGGTCGAGGCCAAGGACGAGCGCGGAACAGTTATTCCTACAGCTATCGCGGGCGAACACCCTCTTACGCTTTATATCGATAAGCGTGAAATCGTTACCTTGATGACTTTGGGCGCCTACCCGGAAGCGTTGGCTATTGGATATTTACGCAACCAACGCTTAATTAATAACTTAGAGCAACTCATTTCCGTACAAGTCGATTGGGAAGTAAATGCCGTAGCCATCACCACGCGTAACGGACTCCATGATCTAGATGGCCGCATGAAAAAACGTACCGTCACCACGGGATGCGGCCAAGGCACGGTATTTGGCGAGCTCATGGAAGAAATTGATCAAATCCATCTTCCCGACAACAGTGTGCTAACCCAGGATATGTTTTACGAGTTAATGGATCACGTGCGTCACCTAGACTCGGTTTATAAACATGCAGGTGCTGTGCATGGCTGTGCCTTGGCAAAAGGCAGCGAAATTCTCTATTTTGTGGAAGATGTCGGGCGCCACAATGCCGTAGACGCGATTGCGGGAAAAATGTGGTTAGATGACGTCGACGGATCCGATAAAATTTTTTATACCACAGGACGACTTACCTCAGAAATGGTCATCAAGGCCGCGCAAATGGGCATACCGTTTCTAATCTCGCGTTCCGGTCTAACGCAGATGGGTTACGAAATTGCGCATCAGATTGGAATCACCATGATAGGCCGGGCACAAGGTAAGCATTATTTGCTTTTTACCGGAGAGCATCGGTTCCAGCGCACATGACGTCGATTAGCGGCATTATTCTCGCTGGGGGCCAAGGTCGGCGTATGGGCAGCGTCGACAAGGGATTGCAGCACTTAAGAGGCAAGCCGTTAATCGAATGGGTCATTGAGCGCTTTGCGCCTCAGCTCGCAGAGCTAATGATTAACGCCAATAGGAATATCGAACAATACATAGGCTACGGATATCGCGTCATTTCCGATGACATTAAAGATTTCGCCGGTCCACTTGCCGGATTTCATGCGGGATTAATGGCAGCAAAATACCCCTACGTTGCAACCGTCCCCTGTGACTCGCCCTTCTTGCCCACTACTTTAGTATCACGCCTGCTAGATCAGCTTCAAGTACACAATGCGCAGATTGCGGTTGCCAAAACGGGAAATCAAGCGCATCCGGTGTTCAGCCTTTGCAAACAAGAATTGGCGTCTCATCTGGGGCGCTTCCTTGAATCAGGAGGAAGAAAAATAGATTTATGGTATTCAACTTTGAAAATTGTCGAAGTCAATTTTGACGATGAAGTTGCTGCTTTCGACAACATCAATACCTTGCAAGAACTCGCAACTTATCAATCGTCAAATTGATTGTCAGGCGCGGCTCGCCGTCATCATCGCACCCAAGAGTCCGGCATTCGGATGGGTAACAACATACAGCGGAATATTACTGAGCAAACCGTTAAAACGTCCCTTGGCGCTAAAAGCGGTGGTAAATCGCCCATTGCGCAGGGCGGGAAGTATTTTTGCTGCAATCCCTCCCGCAATATAAACACCGCCGCGCGCTAGTGTTATTAACGCAAGATTGCCAGCAAATGCGCCGTAGATATCCACAAACGTCTCGAGGGCTAAGCTTGCCACAGCATCACGCGATGTCAGCGCGAAAGTAGCAATAACCGCCGCTGGGTCCCCTGCTTCCAGCGCCGGTAATATTTCCGCAGACATCTGCTCTGGGCGTACTGCACACAAAAAACGAAATATCGCGACCAAGCCTGGCCCGGAAACGACTCTTTCATAGGAAACATGTCCATGAATGCTTTGTAAATGTGCCGACAATTGCACTTGGATCGCCCCCAATGGTGCAAAGTCCGCGTGCCCGCCCTCGGAAGGATAAACGCGGTACCGACCTTCGCGCCACATAAGATGCGCTACGCCAAGACCGGTGCCCGCTCCAATCACTAGTTTTGTTCCGTGTTCGACGGGCTGCCCTTGCTGCAGGGGTGTTAGGGCATCTCCCGCGAGCGCTTCTATTCCAAACCCGACCGCTTCAAAATCATTTAGGAGAATCACTTGGGAGAAATTAAAACGACGCGCGATCGCGTTGGCATCGACTTCCCATTTGAGGTTAGTAAGACGTGCGTGCGCCCCAGTTACGGGTCCGGCGATAGCAAAGCAGGCTGATTGAATCGTGTTTGCGGAGAGTTTTGCTTCTTCAAGAAAGACATTAATAATGTCTTCTAATTTATTGAATTTTATACTTTCATATGATTTTTTAATTCGCTCTTTGAGGCCAGTGACCTCAACGAGCTGTAATACCGTTTTGGTCCCGCCAATGTCTCCCGCTAGCAAGCAACTCTGCGACATCCTGTCCTTACCAGAGCACTGAGAAGACTCTCAAAGTAGACCTAAGCGACGGCAATCTTACTAACCTCTTCAATCATTTCTGGCCTGGAAATGTAGAAGCCCTGAGCATAATCGACTCCGAGCGCTTTGAGTTTGAAAAGCGTCTCTTTGTCTTCGACGCACTCGGCGATGGTTTTCATGCCGATACTGTGACTAATACAGTTAATCGCCTCAACAATTGCGAAATCCATTTTATTGTCCGCCATGTCTTTTACGAAGACGCCGTCTATCTTAAGAAAATCTACCGGCAAATATTTAAGATAGGCAAAGGACGACATGCCAATACCGAAGTCATCTAAGGCAAATTGGCATCCCAT
>CANMPU010000020.1 GCA_947499755.1 Betaproteobacteria bacterium
GCCCAACAAATTTATCTGGATTCCACCAAAAAGATGGGCAAGCGGTACTGCAACAAGCGCACAAGATACATTCATATAAGCCATCAAGTTCGGCGCGCTCCTCCGGACTCTGCAGCCTTTCGGTTTCCGGTGTTGGATCGTTATTAATCAGATACGGCTTCACCGAGTTGTATTGCTTAAAAAATTGCGACATATCGACGATAAGGTCGCGTATCACCGGTAACCCCGGTAACGGAAACAATTCAACCGGCTCTTTCAAATCGCTTAATCGTGTTACGCACGCTAGGCCGTTACGCCCGTTGATATTCATCGCATCCGATCCGCACACGCCCTCACGACAAGAACGGCGCAAACTGAGCGAGTCATCCTGCGTTTTAATTCTGACTAACGCATCTAACAACATCTTGTCGCTAGGCTCAAGCGCAATATCGTAATCCTGCATATATGGTTTGCTATCTTTTTCGGGGTTATACCGATATATGGAAAAACGCATGGGCGCTCCTAATAGGTTCTAGTTGTTGGTTCGAACGATTCGACCGTTAACGGTTTGAGATGCACGGGCTTATAGGTCAGTTGGTTCCCATTCTTTAGATAAAGCGTGTGCTTCATCCAGTTAGCATCATCGCGTTTTGGATGATCCGCCCGGTCGTGCGCGCCGCGGCTTTCGGTACGCGCGTTTGCCGAAACCATGGACGCTACCGCTACTTCGATTAGGTTGTCTAATTCTAATGCTGCTACTCTAGCAGTATTAAATACTTTGCTCTTGTCTTTGATCTCAGTGCGCGCAACGCGGTCGGCGACCTGCAAAATCTTGGTGACTCCCTCTTGCAGTAAATCGGGAAATCTAAATACCCCGCAATGGGCTTGCATGACTTTTTGCATCGCGGCACCAACTTCGGCAACGCTTTCTCCCGACGACTGATTTTCCAAGCGCGCCAAGCGTGCTTCCGTAAAGTCGCCCGCATCCTTTGGCAAATCCCTATGCGTTGGCGTTGATCTTATGTATTCCACCATATGATCCCCGGCTGCTTTGCCGAATACAACCAAATCCAGCAGAGAATTCGTGCCGAGGCGATTTGCACCGTGTACCGATACACAAGCACATTCACCGACCGCATAGAGTCCGGGGACGGTGACTTCAGGATCGTTCCCCTGTGGCGCTACCACCTGACCGTGATAGTTCGTGGGGATGCCGCCCATCATGTAGTGACAAGTTGGTACCACAGGAATGGGGTCCTTGATCGGATCAACATTGGCGAACTTCATGGCGATTTCACGTATGCTGGGTAATTTCGAGTTGATGACCTCGGGCCCGAGATGATCAAGCTTTAGCAACAGATAGTCGTTGTCCTTGCCAGCGCCACGCCCTTCCTTGATTTCTGTCGCCATTGCGCGAGAAACAACATCGCGGCTGGCAAGATCTTTAGCGTTAGGTGCGTAACGCTCCATAAAGCGCTCGCCATTCTTATTCAATAGATATCCACCCTCGCCACGTACACCCTCAGTAATCAACACGCCAGCGCCTGCGACACCAGTGGGATGAAACTGCCAGAACTCCATATCCTCTAGAGGAATCCCGGCGCGTGCAGCGATACCTAAGCCATCGCCAGTATTGATAAATGCGTTGGTGCTTGCGTGGAAAATCCGTCCCGCCCCACCGGTTGCGAATAGCGTGGCTTTTGCCTGTAACAGCGAGACTTCACCGGTTTCCATTTCTAGCGCAGTAACACCGAGCACGCTACCGTCGGCAGCGCGTACCAAGTCGAGCGCCATCCATTCGACAAAAAAGTGCGTGTTTGCGCGAATATTGCGTTGGTACAAAGTATGCAACATTGCGTGTCCGGTTCGGTCCGCCACTGCGCAACTACGCGCCGCCTGCGCACCGCCGTAATTCTGCGATTGTCCGCCAAAGGGTCGTTGATAAATTTTGCCGTTGGGTAGCCGGGAAAACGGCATCCCAAAGTGCTCCAATTCATAAATCACTTCGTTTGCTTTGCGGCACATGAATTCGATCGCGTCCTGATCGCCGAGATAATCAGACCCCTTCACGGTGTCATACATATGCCAATGCCAATTGTCCGGGGTAACATTCCCGAGCGACGCGGCGATACCGCCTTGTGCGGCGACCGTATGCGACCGCGTTGGAAAGACTTTTGACAATACCGCAACTTTAAGGCCCGCCTCGGACAATTGAATCGCGGCACGAAGACCGGCACCACCACCGCCTACCACGACTGCATCAAAACACCGTTTAATTATTGACATCTACGCGCCCCACAAAATTTGTACAGACCATATCGTATAAAATACCAAGGCAATAATGGCCATGATTTCCAATGTGAGTCTTATGGCCACGGGCTGAATATAGTCCATGAAAATATCTCTAACCCCAACCCATGCGTGAAAGAAAAGGCTGAGTAAGAAAATCAAAGTGTAAATCCGTATCCATTGATTGGCAAACAGTGCTTTCCATGTGACATAGTCGAGCGTGGGTTGCATCAATAGTACGACCACAATGAATATGCTGTACATCGCCATAACCACTGCGCTAATACGCTGCGCTAACCAGTCACGGATGCCGTAATGAGCGCCAGCCACAATGCGCTTTACCATAGTGCTATCGCGATAACGATGGTGATGGCCAGGCTAATCGCTAAAACAACCCAACTCGAGGCGCGCGCCTGAGAAAGTTCGGTCCCAACGTGCATATCAAGCGCAAGGTAACGGATTCCTGCGCAAAAATGATGCAAAAACGCCCAAGCAATCACTAGGAGCACTATCTTTACAAAGATGTGATCCACAACATTTTTGAATTCCAGAAAGCTTGCAGGCGTCCCTAGGCTGGCTTGAAACAAATATAGTAAAAAGGGAAGAATCAAAAATAAAAACGCGCCACTGATTCGATGCAAAATCGATACGAAACCAGGTAGCGGTAGCTTTATCTTTGCCAGATTGAGATATTTGGGTCGGCTAGGTTGCATAGTTATTATTTTCGTTATTTAGAAACCATCATCCGCTGCCACAACTGACAAATCACTAGTGGGACGCATTCCGCGAAAGAGTTTTCTAGCATAATTTAAAATACGAGTTTGCGAAACGGACTATTTTATCATTAATACTTTGACCTTTCCTGCTATTTGATGTAGTGGTACTGTTAATATAAATAAAGGCAGCATTAAATTTGGAGGTGGCGACGATGGCAAATAACAACACGAAAACACCGATACGTATTGCCGTTACAGGAGCGGCAGGCCAAATCGCGTATAGTCTGATATTTCGCATCGCCTCGGGCAGCTTGCTCGGAGCGGATCAGCCGGTAATCCTTCAGCTATTGGATATTCCCCAAGCCATGCCAGCGCTAAAGGGCGTGGTGATGGAGCTAGAAGATTGTGCTTTTCCGTTGTTGTCGCGCACCAATATCACCGATGATCCGCAGCTTGCCTTTAGCGAAGTACACATCGCGTTTCTTGTTGGCGCTAGACCGCGATCAAAAGGTATGGAACGGCGCGATCTACTCGAAAGCAATGGTGCGATATTTACTGCGCAAGGTAAAGCACTCAATGCGGCGGCATCGCGTGACGTAAAAATACTGGTCGTCGGTAACCCTGCCAATACCAACGCCTATATTGCAATGAAAAATGCGCCAGAAGTAGACCCGAGCAATTTTACGTCGATGATGCGTTTGGATCATAACCGCGCCATGTCGCAAGTTGCAATGAAATTGAACCACCGCATTACGGAAGTTAAGAAAATCAGCGTCTGGGGAAACCATTCCGCGTCACAATATCCGGACTTGTTTCATGCCGAAATTAACGGTAAGAACGTTGCGGATCTTATCAACGACCAAAATTGGATAGAAAACGACTTTATACCAACAATACAAAAACGCGGCGCTGCAGTCATAGAAGCCCGCGGACTGAGTAGCGCTGCCAGCGCCGCAAACGCAGCCCTGGACCATATGCGCGATTGGATAAATGGCACCAATGCGGGTAGCTGGGTCAGTATGGGGGTGGTCTCTGACGGAAGTTATGATATTCCGGAAGGCATCCTATTTGGTTATCCTGTAACTTGCCAAGGCGGCAAGCATTCCATCGTACAGGGATTAGAACTGAGCGCATTTAGCAAACAAAGAATTCAACTCACGTTAGCTGAGCTTGTGGAAGAACGCGACGCGGTTAAACATCTAACCCGTTAACGTCGTCGTCTCAATGTGAGCGCAACCGTCATGGCAACGCATCATCCGCTTTACTCACCTAATATTTAAATGGCGCCCTTAGAATCTTCGCGCTATTTGCGTTACAAATTAAATACTGCCAGATCCGCGCTGGCTAATTTCCTCGCAAGAAAACTCAAACGTAATTTCTACCTCTATCTCGCTTGTGCGCTCAGCGCTTTTGCCGTGCTCGACGTATTGTTCCTGCATCAAATCGTGGAAATGCGTGAAAAAAGTTACGATCTGATGATAAGAAATAGAATCATTCAACCCAAACCGGATCCCGCTATTGTCATCGTCGATATCGATGAGGCTAGCCTAGCCGCAATGGCAGCCGACTATGGGAGGTGGCCGTGGCCACGTCAAGTATTCGGCGAATTCGTCGAGCGCTTAGAGGCGCAAAAGCCCAAAACCATTGTATTTGACATATTGTTTAGCGATCCAGATATTTTTAATAGCGACAGCGACAACTATTTCAACGAAGTTGTTGCAACAAATTCAAATCTTTTTTTCCATTTTTGCGATTGCCCAAAGAACATGATGCGCTCAGCGCGATAAAGCCCATCATGATCCCTGGTGTGACGCCGATGCCAAACTCCCAGACTAGGGATAACACCATTGCGGTGGCCCTGTCCCATTTTCCGGCCGTATTGTCCCAAGGGAAACTGGGCACGCACAATATCTACCCAGATAGTGACGGTATTGCGCGCCAATACCGCATCTACCACGATGACTACGGTTGGAAGCTTCCATCGCTGCCGTTACGCATTACACAAGAATTTGGCTATGCATCAGACACGCCGCGAGACATACTGATTAATTGGCGTGGCCTTCCGTTTTCCTGCCACACCGTGAGCTTCTCTGAAATTTACCAAGACACTTTAAAAAAAGTGAAGTTACGGCCACAAAATGAATTTACCGACAAGATCGTCATTATCGGATCTACCGCTCCCAGCTTATTCGATATCAAAGCAACGCCGATGGCTAAGCTACATCCGGGCGTAGAGATATTTGCGACCGCGATTGATAATATTAAGCACAACGACTATCTGCGCGTGCCCACAACCTGGCTACCCTATTTTCTAATCGCTCTCACGATACTGTGGGCCACTGCCTTTGGGTTCTACCGCAATCTCGATAAAGATAGGCTGGCAAAAATATACGGCGTATCTCAATTTGGCCTAATTCTACTTTCCTATGGCTCGATTAATTTTTCCCCTTACTACATCAATTTGTCTGGCCCGGTTACGCTGGGACTCATCTATTTCTCAATGGCAAAACTTTATGCCATCACGACGGAAAAGTTACTCGATTCAAATTTGCTAACCCAATCGCTAGGCAATGCGCAGATACACGGAGCGACTATCGCCGTAATCCGATTCCACAGTAGTTCCGCAGTAATCGCGCCAGCTATCATTCGGAAAATGGCGAAAAAAATTAAGCACCTCAGCACAGAACGCAAAGATGTGGAATTTATTGTAGGATCGCAAACAGGAATTTGGGAGTTACTCCAAAGCTGTTTGGTGATAACCTGGACCTATGCGAGTGACGATACCACAGAAAAATAGAGGGTCGCGCAAGAAGCGACTCGACTCTTTGACACCGTGACCGCTCTGGTGAACATACACTATGCCTACGAAAATATGCGCACCGAGTTCACGCTAAACGACGGGGCGATACGCGGAGGCGCTGGCGACATTACAAAAGCGGATTGGAAAATATTATTTGCGCAAACGTTACAGAAGGCAAGTGATGATAAGACGATCAACTCAACCCAAGTGTAAAACGCGAAAATCTTTTGTGCGTCGCGGCCTGATTTTTATCGTTTTGATTTTCTCATTCGTTACGCTGTCTGGTATCGCTATTGCCGATCCCGGGTCCACACTTAAAACAGACAGCGTGCGCGCCGAACCGTATCCAGATGCAAAAATCCTATTTTCTATCGCTAAAGGGGAACAAATTGACATCCTAGCGAGAAACGGCGGTTGGCTTCGTATCAAGCATACGCGGGGTAGCGGTTGGATACGCATGTTAAGCGTGAAGCGCGGACAGCCCCCAAAAACAAACAGCGCGGCACAGGCGAGTGGCGTACTAAAACTGGCCTCCGGAAGAGCGGGCACCGGGCAAGTCGTGTCTACCACCGGAATACGCGGCTTGTCCGAAGAGGAATTGAAATCCGCAAAATATAATGCGGAGGAACTCAAAAAAGCACAGTCCTATGCGGTTTCGGCGGCGGACGCGCAACTGTTCGCCAGTAAAGGCAAGCTGGTCGCACGCCGTGTGGCCTATCTTCCCAATCCGGGAAATTAACAAAAACGCATAGTATGAAAATATTTTCGCTCTTCCTATTATGCCCAATTCTGACCGCGGCTGCGGAGCAGGATGCTTACGCCGGCGACATAAAAAATTTCTTAAAAATCGCCTTGAAGCGAAGCGCCATAAGAACGAACCGGCGACCGACCCGACCGCGACGGTGGCGGACGCTCCTCTCGTCGGCGAGATTTCCGTTGCCGATGAAATAAAAATTGGTAGTGAAATCGCCGGAAATCTTCTAGGCGCCGCGCCATTGATTAAAGATATCGCGCTCCAGAACTATGTAAACCGAGTTGGGCGATGGGTGGCCACGCAAAGTGAAAGGCCGGATCTACCTTGGACCTTTGCGGTTATTGAGTCTGGCGATATAAACGCGTTTGCTGCGCCAGGCGGTTTCGTGTTCGTTACCCGTGGCCTTTACAAATTACTAGGCGACGAATCTGAGCTCGCCGGTGTGCTTGCACATGAAATAAGCCATGTTGTGAAAAAACATCATTTGAAAATTTTTCAGAAGAGCACACTAATCGACAAAGGTAGCAAGCTTTTATCAAAAGAAATAGACCATGGTAAAAAGTCTCAGGCACTGCTGGGTAGCGGCGCGGAAATCACGTCCCGTGGTTTAGATAAAGACGTGGAATTCGAAGCGGATCGGTTGGGTATCGTGCTCGCAGCACGCGCTGGATACGAACCGTGGGGTTTAGCAAACGTATTGCAGGCTATTAGCAATGTGGGTAGTGATAACAGCGTCGCGTTACTGTTTAAGACGCATCCCCATCCTGACGAACGCTTAAGCGCCCTAGATGTAGCAACCGAAAATAGCTTGGGCGAACTTCAAGGTGGAAAAGTGCTGACTGCGCGTTTTTATAGACTGAAAAATTAAGAAGCGACCAGGCCCGTGTAAAAGCACGGGCCTGGTCGGAAGATTACTTGACTGATACTAGATTCAACGCAAGACGTATAACGTCTGTTCGATTTGGCTTGCAATTTCAAATCGAATGCCATCGCCATGAATGAATTACGTTTCGCCACGAGTTTAGTTACGTGATTTTCCGGCATGATCGGTGAGGGATCCAGTTCGTTATACTCAAAAACTTTAGCCTCGACGATATCGCCAGCACGCACTTTTGTTATCTCAGGTAAACGTACAAATTCCATTTCATGCCCGGTAGCGGTCTTTTCAACAAATTGTACATCGGCCCACAATTCCTGGCTGGGTTCGCGGCGAACCGCAGATTGTTCCACGTAGACGTCACCGTCAACGCGTACATATATTTTTTCTACCCTTCCTACCGGCTCAATATTTTTTTCTTCGAAAGCCGTCTCATACCCTGCATATCCGTTACCGGAAATGCCACATACCACTGCACATAAAGTAAACAAAGAAATTTTCCGCATGACGCCCTCCTAAATATCTTCACTGGGTTTTTTAAGCCCCCTAGCAAGACAGTTATCGGTAGGAATCACGATTTTCTTTAGCGTCTGCCTCGACAATCAATATTGTCAATCACTTAGATACTTTTTAGCACGGTATCGGCATAACCGTGCGATCGCTGGAATCTGCTTATGCCCACTCCCCGGTCTTAGGATCGTAAGAGTCATGCATCACCGTTTTTCTTTCTTGCAGAAGCTGGTCTATCGTCGGCTCCCCTTTCATCGCTCGGGAAATTGCGAGTTTGGTTGCTTCATAGTTAGTACGGTACATATCTTTGCGATCTAAATTGGGATCCTTAACGCAACGCGGGTCTATCCAAACTAGACTGACGATGCACAAATCGTTCACCTGATCTTTCGGCAAAATATCTTCTGCGATGCAATCTACTACGGCATCTGCCGTTGCGGCTTGAACCACGCCGCCAAAAAGATTCACATTTGCGGAATCTTTAAGCGTCACTTTTGGCACGATTAACGTTGCCGGACGAACCAGATGATTGCAAGCGCGAATCACAAACATTCTCGTATGGCCTATGGATTGCCCCATCATGTTCGCGAACGCGTGCCCCACCGGGCCGCTCACATCGCCGATAAGTACTTCCGGCATTGCATCCGTAAACTGTCCTTCGCGTGCGAATACCGTTGCTTCCCCCACCTTAAAAATGATCTTTTCTCCCACCTTGCACCTCCAATAAGGAATGAAAAATAAAAGCCTGGCGCATTGTATTCATTTCGGCGCGGTAAATCGAGGAGAACCATAGTGATAATAGGACTATTTAAACTTAACCCGCCGTGAGTAAAACGATACAATCTCTCCAGTTGGAGTAAATGAGAGATGAATGTGGCTACAGAGTCAGCGCAAAAATCGGGTGGATTAGCCGGGGTCGTTGCCGGAGAAACCGCGATCTCCACGGTTGGCAAGGGTGGGGTGGGTTTAAATTATCGTGGCTACGCGATCAATGATCTCGCAGAACACGCGACTTTCGAGGAAGTAGCGCATCTGCTCCTCTACGGAAATCTCCCTAATCGCAACCAATTGGAAACCTACCGAAAGCGACTGGTCGCGCGACGTGGCCTTTCGGATGCTTTACGTGCCGTGTTAGAACAAATTCCCGCTAACGCACACCCCATGGATGTGTTGCGCACAGGGTGTTCGCTGCTTGGGACGTTGGAACCGGAAAACACCGAGCTTGATCAGCACGCAGTCGCCGATCGCCTGATCGCGGTGTTTCCATCGATGTTGCTCTACTGGTATCACTTTAGTCAAAACGGCAAACGCATAGAGGTGGACGCGACTGACGAAACTGTCGCCGGACATTTTCTTACATTACTGCATGGCAAACCGAGTAACGCGGTGAATCAACGTGCCATGGACGTTACATTAATTACCTATGCGGAACATGAATTCAACGCGTCTACGTTCGCAGCGCGCGTAACGACATCGACAAAATCAGATTTTTATTCTGCAATCACGAGCGCGATCGGCACGCTTCGCGGGCCATTACACGGCGGGGCCAACGAAGCGGCGAT
>CANMPU010000021.1 GCA_947499755.1 Betaproteobacteria bacterium
TAACGGGCTTTATAGTGCGCTTTACTCTAAACTACGGTGGCCCACTCAAGGCTAATCGAGGTCCGAAGGAAAAACAAAAATTACGGCGCCATTTTCATTGCCAACTTAAGCGTCTTTGGGAGCAACCCCCACTCGCGGATTTTACTGTATGGCTAAAACCAGAAGTTGGAGCAAGAGAAATATCCCTGGTTGAGGCAGTTGGCTCATTCCAATTTGTACCCTTGGTAAGCAAACGGATTCATATGCTTGCCGAGCTTGGCCTGACGATTCTTCGCCCCGGTCCGCCCGGGGATCTTGTCAACCACGGCGGGGATATCGATAATCGGGTTAAGACTCTCCTGGACGCGTTACGGGTTCCGAGAGCGCCACAAGATATCGTCAGATGAGAAGCCATTAGATGGAGAGACGCCGTTTTTCTGTTTGCTTGACGATGACAGACTAATTACCCGATTGAACATCGATACCGACACACTTCTTGAAGAAACAGGAGATTCCTCCGAGGTGGTGCTCGTACTCCGTGTGACAACGCGGCTTACACGAGTTTTATATGGCACGCTCGGTGTGGGGTAGGCTTGGAACGGATATCAAGTTACAGATGTTTATATGACGTAGAAACGCTTTTGTTCAAATCGCGGCATTCAACACGTTGTACTTGAAACCAGTTAATCCGTAATCACGAGGACGTGACCCAGACAGGCTCCCTTAGAAACTATTCAGAAATTGCAATTCGAGTTTTACGACCTTGTTACGGGCGCCGGTTGTTTCAAGACGGTCATCGCAGACTGTATGAGCGTTGCCATGTCTGCCATATTGCTCGGAACGATGAGGGTATTGCCTGTCTTGGCGAGATTTCCAAACGCGTCGATGTAGAGCTCTGCAACCTTGAGGTTGGCCGCTTGTAAGCCGCCTTCTTCGGAAACTGCCGCAGCGATAGTGCGTACTGCTGCGGAAGTTGCCCCGGCGATTGTCGTGATGGCTTTTGCTTCACCTTCCGCAGTATTGATCGCGGAAATTTTTGCGCCCTCGGAAGTCAATATCGCTGCTTGCTTTTGACCTTCGGCCAGATTAATTTCTTGCTGTTTTTGGCCTTCGGATTTTGCAATCAACGCGCGTTTTTCTCGTTCGGCGGTGATCTGTGCTTGCATGGCTTTCAGTATGGATTCCGGTGGCGTGAGGTTTTTGATTTCATAACGCAACACTTTTACGCCCCAGGTTCTTCCGGCTTCGTCGAGCACGGCGACCACTTGGCGATTGATGTCTTCGCGGCTTTCGAACGTTTTATCGAGTTCCATTTTTCCAATCTCGGAGCGCAATGTCGTTTGCGCCAACTGCGTAATTGCCGAGATGTAATCCGACGATCCATAAGACGCAAGGCGCGGGTCGAGGACTTGGTAATAAATAATGCCGTCCACGCTCAATTGCGTGTTGTCTCGGGTGATGCATATTTGCGCCGGCACATCGTACGGCACCTCTTTGAGCGAATGTTTGTAAGCGACTCTGTCTAAGAATGGGAGAATGATGGTCAAGCCAGGCTGGAGTATGGTGTTATATTTCCCTAGGCGTTCTACCACCCATGCTTGCTGCTGGGGAACCACACGTAACGATTCGATCACAAAAATGATTACGGTTGCCACCAGAAAAATCGGAATCGCAAAGCCTTGCGTTGGTGGAAATGCCGCAGCCATGCCAGCGATGATGGCAATAACGATAATTTTCACAGCTAGGTTCATTTAGGCTCCTCTTTGCAAAAATGGATCGGGCGGCAGAGTTTACGCCGGCTTATTAAGCGAAATATGCAATATGCCGCTGTCGATGCCACAGACATAGTAGGCTGAGCTTGTGTCGCCATGTTCACCCACCATCCGCGCATCCCAAACAGCCCCGCGAAACTTAACCTTGGCGAGCCCGTCTTTTTCATTGACCCAGCTTTCGAATTCAACCCGTTGGCCGGTTTCCAGCGTATCTGTGCCGCCTTTGGTCAGATTGCCGCGGTAGCGGTTGACACCAGCGACTCCCGCAATGGCGACCGCCGCCGCAACGACGGCTTGTATTTCTATGCCTAGTCCTAAAAAAGCGATTAAGCTTACTGCAAATGCGGCTACACCTAGAATAAGCAAGTAAAATGTGCCAGTAATTAGTTCGGCAATGACAAATAAGAATCCAGCAATTAGCCAATAAATATGAGCGCCCATTTACTTATCCAGTTAAAAGTATTCCACGCTAGCTTACCATAGCTAGCTTCAAGCTAAACGACGAATCGCTAGCTTAGATTCTTCATATTTCGTACTAAACACGCAATTTTAAACGACAAAACATTCTCGTATACAGCGCGGGTGATGACTGGTTTGGTGAGCCTAACTATGCGATAATTCAGGCTTTTACAAGTGCAGTGTTATGTCAACAGCAGCAACTCTCTACGACAAGCTTTGGCGCAGCCATGTCGTGCGTGAAGATGGTGATGGTACTGCGTTACTTTACATCGATCGTCACCTGGTGCACGAGGTAACCAGTCCACAGGCGTTTGAAGGATTGCGGCTCAACGGGCGCAAGCTATGGCGTGTCGATTCGATATTGGCTACCGCAGATCACAACGTACCGACCACCGAGCGTTCACACGGCATAGTCGATCCCATTTCGCGTTTGCAGGTGGACACCTTGGATCAGAATTGTCAGGAGTATGGCGTTACCGAGTTTGCTATGAATGACAGTCGTCAGGGAATTGTTCACGTCATCGGCCCTGAGCAAGGGGCGACGTTGCCGGGAATGACGGTTGTCTGCGGAGATTCGCATACCAGTACGCATGGCGCGTTTGCCGCGCTTGCGTTTGGCATAGGCACCTCTGAAGTGGAGCACGTCATGGCGACGCAATGTTTAACCACAAAGAAAACCAAGAACATGCAAATCGTCGTCGACGGAACGCTCGAAGACGGAATTACGGCTAAAGACATTATCCTTGCAATCATAGGCAAGATCGGGACGGCGGGTGGTACAGGCTACACCATAGAATATGCCGGAAGCGCGATCCGCGCATTGAGTATGGAAGGCCGCATGACCATCTGCAATATGTCGATTGAAGCAGGTGCGCGTGCCGGTGCGGTTGCGGTCGACGACACCACGATTAACTATATCAAGGGTCGACCTTATGCCCCCCAAGGCGAACGGTGGGAACAGGCGGTCACTTATTGGCGCACCCTAACGAGCGACGCCGACGCACATTTCGACAAGGTCGTGACTTTGGATGTGCGCGACATCAAGCCACAAATTACTTGGGGTACTTCTCCGGAGATGGTGAGTACGATTGATGGTCATGTCCCTGATCCTGCGCAAGAGACAGATCCGGTCAAGCGTATGGGAATTGAACGCGCGCTTGCCTACATGGATTTAGCGCCTAACACAGCGATGCGCGATATTTGGCTAGATAAAATATTTATTGGATCGTGTACCAATTCACGCATTGAAGATTTACGCTCTGCGGCCAATGTGGTGGCGGGCAAACATATTGCCAAGAATATCAAGCTGGCGATGATAGTTCCGGGTTCTGGATTGGTTAAACGTCAAGCGGAGACTGAGGGCTTAGATAAAATTTTTAAAGAGGCTGGATTTGAGTGGCGCGAACCAGGCTGTTCCATGTGTCTAGGAATGAACGACGATAAGCTGGCTCCGGGTGAGCGTTGCGCATCAACGTCAAATCGTAATTTTGAAGGCCGTCAAGGGGCAGGAGGTCGAACGCATTTAGTTAGCCCGCAAATGGCCGCCGCTGCCGCAATTGCTGGGCATTTTATCGACGTAAATGAAGTTAAAAATTAGATGATGAGCCCTGTTTCCATTAGTGTGCTTACTGTGGTTTTTGCCGTCGCATTACCCGCGTGTTCCTCGCTCGGCCGTTATGAAGACCATAGCCAGAGCCCAGCACTTATCGGTGCTACGACGAACGAGTTTGGTTGTAACAGCCATCGCCATAGCGGGGTGTCAAAGTGCCCTGGCGGGATGAAATACGGACAAAAGAAAATTAAGCGCATCCTAACTCGGGAGTGGCGCGCATAGCCGGCGCGCTGCGATTTTTCGCAATTCATCAATCTTAGCTATGCCATACGCATGTTTTGGATGGTGGTTTAAATATTATGCAAAAATTTAAAAAGTTTATTGGTTTGGTCGTTCCCTTAGATAGAGCGAACATCGATACTGACGCGATTATTCCCAAGCAGTTTCTAAAATCGATTAAGCGAACAGGATTTGGTGTAAATCTGTTTGACAGCTGGCGCTATTTAGATCCTGGCGAACCGGGGATGGATCCCGGCACGCGTAAGCCGAACCCTGAATTTGTACTCAATAAGGCAATTTATCATGGTGCGGAAATCTTGCTCACGCGCGAAAACTTTGGCTGCGGGTCTTCACGCGAGCATGCGCCGTGGGCGATTTTAGACTTTGGCTTGCGCGTCGTGATTGCGCCAAGTTTTGGCGAAATATTTTTTAATAATAGTGTTAAGAATGGCTTATTGCCCATCGTGATGCCGGCAACGAAAGTTGATCAGCTTTTTAGAGAAACGATGGCGACCCCGGGATATAAATTAACCATTGATCTTGAGCGACAGATGGTTACAACGCCTATCGGTGAGACGATACAATTTGTAGTCGACCCATTTCACAAGCATTGTTTGCTAAATGGATTGGACGAAATAGGACTTAGTTTGCAATACGTAAAGGAAATAACGGCGTTCGAAAAAGAGCGTCGTCAGCAGCAACCGTGGCTGTTTAATTTGTAAAATAACAAACAAGGATTATTTGCGCGCATGAAGATCGCTGTTTTACCTGGTGACGGTATTGGTCCAGAGGTTATTGCTCAAGCCATTAAAGTTCTAAACGCTTTAGCAAAAGATGGGCTAAAAATAGAAATTGAGCAAGCACCGATCGGCGGTGCGGCCTACGACGCGTCGGGTGACCCGTTGCCGGATGCAACCTTGAAACTCGCGCGCGCGGCGGATGCTGTGCTGATGGGTGCCGTCGGCGGAATTCGTTACGATACCCTGCCGCGAGAGGTGCGCCCAGAGCAAGGATTGCTTCGTATAAGGAAGGAGTTGGGTGTATTCGCGAATTTGCGACCGGCGATTCTCTATCCGGAATTGGTGAATGCGTCTACGCTGAAAGCAGAATTTGTTTCTGGACTAGATATTTTAATTATTCGCGAGTTAACTGGCGACGTTTATTTTGGCAAACCGCGTGGGCGACGTACCACTAACGGAGGAGAAAAAGAAGGCTTTGATACCATGATGTATAGCGAAAGCGAAATTGCACGTATCGCTCACATCGGATTTAAGGTTGCGATGAAGCGTGACAAAAAGCTATGCTCGGTCGACAAAGCAAATGTACTCGATACTAGTATGCTATGGCGCGAGGTTGTGAGTGGAATTGGTAAGGAATATCCGCAGGTGGCGTTGTCACACATGTTAGTCGATAGTGCGGCAATGCAGCTGGTGCGGCGACCAAAGCAGTTTGACGTGATCCTGACGGGAAATTTATTTGGCGATATTTTGTCGGACGAAGCATCGATGTTAACTGGTTCTATTGGTATGCTTCCGTCGGCGTCGCTCGACGAAAAAAATAAGGGGCTCTATGAGCCTATACACGGCTCGGCGCCGGATATTGCTGGCAAGAATCTTGCAAACCCATTAGCGACGATACTTTCTGTTGCAATGATGTTGCGTTACACGCTAGGTAAGGAAAGCATCGCAAAACGCGTGGAAGATGCAGTAAAAAATGTATTGCAACAGGGATTTCGCACCGGCGATATCGCGGCCTCCGGCGAACAAATAATCGGGACGAATGAAATGGGTGACGCGGTCGTTAAC
Source organism: Betaproteobacteria bacterium (assembly GCA_947499755.1). Lineage (GTDB taxonomy): Bacteria > Pseudomonadota > Gammaproteobacteria > Burkholderiales > CANMPU01 > CANMPU01. The sequence continues at coordinate 5,847 of CANMPU010000021.1, forward strand.
GCACTGTAGATTTATAAATTGATTGAGGATAGTGTACATGAGCAAGACATATGACGTAGCAATACTCGGCGCGACCGGCGCGGTCGGCGAGGCAATGCTGTCTATATTAGAAGAGCGCAATTTCCCGGTGGGCACGGTCTACCCATTGGCGTCGTCGCGTTCTGCAGGAACGGTTGTGCGATTTCGCAGGAAGAGCGTGAGAGTGACCGATGTCGCCGACTTCGATTTTTCCAAAGCGCAAATCGGCCTATTTTCTGCTGGCAGCGGCGTTTCTGCGGAATATGCCCCCAAGGCTGCGGCCGCAGGATGCGTTGTCATCGACAACACCGCGCAATTTCGTTATGACAACGATATCCCATTGGTTGTGCCGGAAGTAAACCCTCACGCTATAGCACAGTATAAGACGCGCGGCATCATCGCAAACCCGAATTGCTCGACGATCCAAATGCTGGTCGCGCTAAAACCGATTTACGATGCGGTCGGCATTACACGCATTAATGTCGCGACCTACCAGTCGGTATCTGGGACAGGAAAGGAAGCGATCGAAGAGTTGGCAACGCAAACGCAGGCAATATTTAATCAAAAGGATATTCATGCCGAAGTATATCCCAAGCAGATCGCATTTAATGTGTTGCCGCAGATTGACGTATTTCAAGATAATGGCTACACCAAAGAAGAAATGAAGATGGTTTGGGAAACGCAGAAAATTATGGAAGATGAATCGATATTGGTGAATCCAACGGCTGTTCGGGTTCCAGTATTTTTTGCCCATTCCGAAGCAATACATATCGAGACAACCAAAAAAATTAGCGCGAAAGAAGCGATCCGCCTGCTAAAAAAGGCGCCTGGCGTGGTCGTAATGGATACACAAAAACCCGGCGGCTACCCGACCCCGGCGGTTGACGCTGCAGGCAAAGACGCGGTATTTGTTGGTCGAATTCGTGAAGATATCTCTCATCCCCGGGGATTGGATCTTTGGGTGGTAAGCGATAATGTTAGAAAGGGCGCTGCGTTAAACAGTATCCAGATCGCGGAGATTTTGATTGAAAAATATCTGGTTGACGGATAATCTAGAGGCTAAGTTTAGCTTGCATCGGTAACTATATGATGTTAATTTAATCGACCCCATTTCACTCGGAAGGGGAACTGTTTGCGCACTATGGATTTCAAACGTTGGATCATTGTTGTCGGCACTATCGCGTTACTGCCAAGTGCAGTTCACGCTGCCGGTTTGGGCAAGCTCACGGTTATGTCAGCGCTGGGCGAACCTTTGCGCGCAGAGATTGAGTTAGTCTCAGTTGCATCGAGCGAAATCGACAGTCTGCAAGCACGAATTGCTTCCTCCGATGCGTACCAACAAGCAGACATAGAATATTCCGCTGTCCTTCTAAACGTCAAAATCAGCGTTGAGAAAAAGAAATCGGGTGATCACTACCTGCGCCTGACGTCGACACGGCCCATAAACGAACCCTTTCTGGATTTACTTTTAGAAGTCAGTTGGGCGTCTGTGCGGTTGCTACGTGAGTACAAAACATTAATTGGCCCACCTACATTCGCGCCCACAGAGCCAGTGGCGCCAGTTGTTGCGGCGGAAACTAAAAGTTTGCCGCCGGTGGTCGTGCCGCAATCTACAGCTGAAAAACCAGCCAATGTGGAAAGCACTAGTGTGGCGAGTAAACCCAGCGGTGAATACGGTCCGGTAAAACGTGGCGACACATTATTCAAAATTGCGCGAAGCGCGAAGTCGGACGACGCGAGCTTAGAGCAAATGCTGGTCGCGATATTTAATAGCAATCGCGATGCATTCGATGGCAATAACATGAATCGCCTCAAAACCGGCAAGATTCTTAAGTTGCCAGAGGCATCCGAGGCCGGTAGTGCGCCCCAGGAGCAAGCCGTAAAAGAGATTAGAGCGCAGGCCGCCGATTGGCATGCTTATCGCAATAAACTTGCGCAGGCAGCAACGGAGACAACAACGGAAGAGTCGACGAAGCAGACAACGAGCGGGAAAATCTCAACAGCCGTCGAGGATAAGGGTGCTGGCGCGGAAACGGCAAAAGACGTACTCAAACTCTCTAAAGGCGACACCAGCAAGATCAGCGCAAAAGGAGCGGCAGGATTACAGGAGAAGATTAAAAACTTAGAAGAAGAAGCGATCGCACGCGATAAATCGGTTAAAGAAGCGAACGAACGCGTGGCTCAGTTAGAAAAAAATATTCAAGATATACAGCACTTGCTAGAAGTTAGTAACCAACAGCTAGCGGCAATGCAAAATAAGTCGGCAAAGCCTGCTCCGGAACCGGCAGCAAAAGCGCCGCCCGCAGAAACCAAACCAGAGGTAGCGCCAGCAGTTGAAACGACGCCGCCGACAGAACCCCAGCCGGCTGCCGTCGCGCCTAAAGTAAAGGAACCAGCAAAGCCAGTAACAGCTAAAAAGCCAGCCGCACCCGCAGAGCCAGAGCTTGGCTTGGTTGATCAAATACTCGCGGAGCCAATATATTTAGCCGCCGGTGGCGGAATAATCGTGTTGCTGTTAGGTATTATGGCGCTTCGTAGAAGAAAATCCAGAGGAACTGTTGTAGCGAAAGCGGATAAAGCAAAAAAGACTCGTGATGAGGAATTTGAAGGGAGCGACTTAGATAAAACAGTCATCATGCCGCAAAGCGATATGTCCGCAGCGGCAAGCTCTGGTATGACGCAATCGGCAGAGGAATTCGATCCGATCCCAGAAGCGGAAGTATTTATCGCCTATGGCCGCGATCCACAAGCGGAAGAAATTCTGAAGGATGCAATTGGTAAGGATGCCAGCCGTAACGACGTGCGCGAGAAATTGCTCGAAGTTTATTTTGCTCGTAAAGATATGACAGCCTACGAGTCTGTCGCCAAAGAACTGTTTTCTCGCACACGCGGCGAAGGCGATCAGTGGGCCCGCGTTGCGAGTATGGGTTATGGTATTGATCCGCGTAACCCGCTCTATGCTGCGGGCAAGGGTTCTGATCTAAAAACGGAAGTGCCGGCGCTACCTGCTGGAGAAGGGCATGACTTAGATTTTGATATCGGGACAAAGACCGGGATCATGAGCGACGAAGAAATGAAAGCCGCCGCCACGTCAGAAATGGATTTCGACTTGGACGCCGCTAGCGCGTCTGGTGCGGCTACCGATATAAGTTTTGATGCGCCCACCGTGGGCACAGAGACTGATATTAGTCTTGATAACGCAGTGGGAACGGAAACTGATTTTGCGCTCGACACTGCTGGGCAAACCGGTAACGTAATCGATTTCGATTTTGATGCGAGTACTATCGCGGCTCCCGCTGTCGAAAATTCCGTTGGACTCCCCGACATCAACCTTAGTTTTGGCAGCGATAATAGCCCCGAGGATGGGTCGGTAGTACACGATGATCACTGGTACGATGTTCAAACTAAGTTCGATCTTGCTAGGGCCTATCACGAAATGGGAGACAAAGAGGGCGCGCGCGAAATTTTGAAGGAAGTCGTACAGGAAGGTGACGCGAAACAACAAGAGGATGCGAACGCATTGCTCGCGAGTCTCGCCTAGTATCACCGGT
>CANMPU010000022.1 GCA_947499755.1 Betaproteobacteria bacterium
ACATCGACAATTTTTGCGCCGGGTGCTTCAGTTAACAATTGATAGGCTTCGTTCGGGAGCAATATTCCTTCATAAGACACCCCCGCATCTTTTGCGCGTTGCTGGGCACCTTTTAAAATATTGCTGATGTGTCCCATGTTAGATTTACCCAAGTTTGCCGAGGTTGATGATTAAATCATAGCCCATTTTCCTTGGGTGCAGCAACGCACGATCGGGGTGCGCTTTTTGCGTGAGCGCACCACGGCTGTGCGCACACTATTTTGTGATGCCGTTAGTTTTTTATTTGTGGCACAATACGATTTCTTGTCTTATGACTCTAGGCATATTTCCTGCTCTATCGAGAATTCGTTGCGTTTTTTCATTGGTTTCTGGCTCTTTGAGGAGAATTGAAGATGGCTGTCGCAGATGTTCTAAAAATGATTAAAGAAAATGAAGCAAAATTTATCGATTATCGGTTTACCGACACGCGTGGTAAGGAGCAACATGTTTCCGTACCTGCGCGTCTAGTAGACCAAGAGGTGTTTGAGAATGGCCACCCCTTTGACGGATCTTCGATCGCCGGGTGGAAGGGAATTCAAGCATCGGACATGTTACTTCTTCCCGACCCTGATTCCGCGCGTATGGATCCTTTCATGGACGAGCCTACGTTACTTTTAACCTGTGATGTTATTGAGCCTGCAGATGGCAAAGGATATGACCGCGATCCTCGGTCTATCGCCAAGCGTGCCGAGGTATACTTAAAGTCCTCTGGCCTAGCAGATACCGCTTACTTTGGGCCAGAGCCGGAATTTTTTGTATTTGATTCGGTGCATTGGAAGGTTGATATTTCTGGCTGCATGGTCAAAATCGTATCCGAAGAAGCCGCATGGAGTTCCGAGGATGTTTTTGACGGCGGAAACATTGGTCATCGCCCTCCAGTTAAAGGCGGATATTTTCCTGTCCCCCCCGTCGATTCCCTGCAAGATATTCGTTCCGCAATGTGTCTCGCGCTCGAAGAAATGGGCGTCGAAACAGAGGTACACCACCACGAGGTCGCGACGGCAGGACAATGCGAGATCGGGACCAAATATAATAGTCTCGTAAAGCGCGCCGATTGGAACCAGATTCTTAAGTATGTCGTGCACAACGTTGCGCACTCTTATGGTAAGACGGCGACGTTTATGCCTAAACCCATTGTTGGCGATAACGGCTCAGGTATGCACGTGCACCAATCGTTGTGGAAAGGCGGACAAAATCTATTTAGTGGTAACGGTTATGCAGGATTGTCTGAACTCGCACTTTATTATATCGGCGGGATTATAAAGCATGCGCGCTCACTAAATGCGATCACCAACCCAGGTACGAATTCTTACAAGCGTCTCGTACCTGGTTTTGAGGCGCCGATTAATTTAGCGTATTCCGCGCGCAATCGTTCCGCGTCAGTCCGCATTCCCCACGTCACCAGCCCAAAAGCGCGGCGCATAGAAGTTCGATTCCCGGATCCGACGGCCAATCCTTATCTAGCATTCGCGGCGATGATGATGGCTGGCTTAGATGGAATTCAAAACAAAATTCATCCTGGCGATCCTATCGATAAAAACCTTTATGATCTTCCTCCAGAGGAAGCTAAGAAGGTGCCAAACGTATGCTCATCGCTGGAAATGGCACTCGAGTATCTGGAGAAGGACCGCGATTATCTTACCAAGGGCGGGGTGTTCTCGAACGATATGCTAGACGCCTACATCGAGTTAAAGATGGAAGAGGTTACAAGTTTCCGTATGACCACCCATCCTATCGAATTCTCGATGTATTACAGCTTGTAGTTCGTAGCAGCGGCATGTAGGTATAAAGAGGGCGGGAAAACCGCCCTTTTTTATCTGGGGAAAAGAACGTGTTATTGGCGGTTATTGGCGTTGCGAATTTCTGTTTTCGAGCATAGACTAAAAATTGCATAAAGTGCGCTGTCAACGGTGATGGCGTAAAAACGTTTTTAGTTCCATGAGGTTATCAATGCTCACCAAAGTTTCAGCCCGAATGAAATGGATTTTAGTGTTCGCGGTGCTAGTCGCCAATTCGGCGTATGCGCAGATGTGCAAATATGTTGATGAGGACGGCCGCATAACCTATTCGAACGTTTCTACTACGCCACCCAAAGGCGCTAAGAAGGAAAAATGTTTTGAAGCCCCGCCACTGTTAGATAGTCAGCCTAAACGACGATCGGCGAATGCAGAAACGATGTCGCAAGAGCAATTTCCCTCGGTTAACGACGATACGCAAAAACAAAGAGACGATGGACGCCGCGCGATTCTGCAAAATGAGCTGGCGCAAGAGCAATCGCAATTGGCAAGTGCGCAGCGTGCGTTGACGGAGGGCGAAGCAACGCGCCTGGGTGACGAAAAAAATTACCAAAAATATCTTGATCGCATTCAGAAGCTTCGCGATGATGTTAACTTGCATGAAAAAAATATAAACGCTTTAAATCAAGAGCTAGCCAATCTTAAATAACTGCGAATTACCGAAAATAAATTCCTACATTCTTGGCCGCAATTTAAAAGAAGTTGTTATCGACTTAATCCGAGTGACATGTTAGAAACCGCAGTTTCCGGGCTTGAACTTATCTCTACAGCGGTCCTCCTGGTCAATGACCAACTCGTGGTCGAATATGTTAATCCCGCCGCGGAAAATGTATTCGAGCTAAGCAGCGCAATGGTTTTGGGGAATTCACTGCAGCGCATTTTCCGAAATTTCGAATCACTTCGCAGCGCGATTTGCCATGCGCAGCAGAACCATTGCGGCTTTACCGAACACGACCTAGCGCTGAATATTGCGGCGAATACCTTACATATGAGTTGTACCGTAACCCCCATCGAAATCAACCAGGCAAGATTCTTGCTGTTGGAGTTTAGGCCGATCTCACAGCAGCTAAAAATAGCGCGAGAAGAGAGAATGCGCGATCAAAGCGAAGCAAATCGTGAATTGATACGGAATTTGGCGCACGAAATTCGTAATCCTCTAGGGGGGATTCGTGGCGCCGCGCAGTTGCTTGATAGGGAACTACCGCGAGCAGAATTACAAGAATATACCGGCGTGATCATAAAAGAAGCGGATCGCCTGCAATCGTTGCTAGACCGATTACTCACACCCTACCGATTACCGGTGCAGGCAGAAATGAATGTTCACGAAATTCTAGAACAGGTACGGGCGCTGGTATCGGTGGAAAATACGAATCGCTTAGTTTTTGTTCGAGATTACGATATCAGTCTGCCCGCGCTGATTGGAGATCGCCAACAGATCAATCAAGCAATACTAAATGTAGTGCGTAACGCTGCCCAAGCGATGGAGGGTGAGGGCACAATCACGTTGATAACGCGGGTTGCGCGGCAAAAGACGTTGGGGAAAAAGCGCTATCGTCACGCTATTCTGCTCCAGATTATCGACACTGGCCCAGGAATTCCGGCGGAGATACGAGAAAAAATTTTTAATCCATTGGTATCGGGGCGCGAGGGCGGCAGCGGAATTGGGTTAACGCTGGCGCAAGCGTTTATCAATCAACACAATGGCACGATAGAATGCGAGAGCGTGTCTGGGAATACGTGCTTTAGTTTGATATTACCGCTTGCCAACGACCTAGAAACGAACGCGCCAAATGTTGCCGTATTAAATTGAACCTAACTACTGAGACACAGCACAAATGAAATCAGTTTGGATAGTAGATGATGACCAATCAATTCGCTGGGTGTTTGAAAAAGCGTTGGCGCGCGAAAAAATTTCATTTCAAGTCTTTTCGTCCGCAGCAGAAGTTGAGCGCCAACTTGGCAAATCGACTCCCACGGTTATCGTTAGCGACATTAGGATGTCGGGGACATCCGGTATTGATCTCCTGAAGAAAATTAAACAACAACACCCTAAGTTGCCCGTCATCATCATGACCGCCTATTCTGACCTGGAAAGCGCGGTAGCTGCGTTTCATGGCGGCGCTTTCGATTACCTGCCCAAACCGTTTGACGTGGAGAAGGCGTTGGATTTGATTCGTCGCATACTTAATAGTGCCGAGGTTGAGGGCAAGAGTGAATTTAGAATAGCGGAGTTGACTACAGGAATACTGGGTCAAGCTGCTGCGATGCAAGAGGTATTTCGTGCGATTGGGCGCTTGTCTGGGTCCCACGCAACTGTGCTTATCAATGGAGAATCGGGGACCGGGAAGGAGCTCGTTGCGCGAGCATTACATGAGCATAGCCCGCTTAGCGGAGGCCCGTTCATCGCGATAAATACCGCAGCCATTCCGAAGGAGTTGCTGGAGTCAGAATTATTTGGCCATGAGCGTGGCGCGTTTACCGGTGCGCAAGCGGCAAGGCAAGGAAGGTTTGAGCAGGCCGAGCATGGCAGCTTGTTCTTAGATGAAATAGGAGACATGCCAGCGGACTTGCAGACGCGACTTTTACGGGTGCTTTCAGAAGGCGAATTCTATCGAGTGGGGGGGTACCAGCCCTTAAGGGCGAACGTTAGAATTATCGCGGCCACACACCAGGATCTAGATGAGAGGGTAAAACAGGGAATATTTCGCGAAGATTTATTTCACAGGCTAAATGTTATTCGAATTCGATTACCGGCTTTACGCGAACGCCGCGAAGATATCCCTTTGTTGACCAGATATTTTTTACAGAAAAGTGCGAAAGATTTAAAGGTGAATGCCAAGGGTATATCAGAGCAAGCGCTGAAATTTCTATCGACTTTAGATTTTCCTGGAAACGTGAGGCAACTCGAAAATCTTTGCCATTGGCTCACGGTCATGGCGCCTAGCGCCGAAATTGACCTGAGTGACTTGCCCGCGGAATTGCAACAGGCGAACCGCACAAACGATGAACGCGATTGGATACGCGCATTGGCGGACACTTTGGACAAAGAGTTTCTGCGTGGCAGCAATGGGGTAATGGGAGAATATGTTAAGCATTTTGAAAAAACGCTCATCAGCAAAGCGCTACAATTTACTAGCGGCCGACGCATGGAAGCGGCAACGCTTTTAGGGCTAGGGCGAAACACCTTAACGCGAAAAATACAAGAACTGGATTTGGACAGTGATTCCACGCCTGAAACACCAGAAGTCGAGATGTTGATAACGCCCAAACAGCATTAATTGATTGCCTTCGCGATAACTTTGTATTTCGTAACACGATTTCTTGATCGCCGAGCGCATATGGTCGAGTCCCGCGTAATGCAGGACAGGCCAGACAGGCGCGAGGTCATCAGTTATTCTTCGTCCAAGCGCAATAAAATTGACAGATGAAAACAAAAAATGGCAGAATTCCTGGGCTTAAGTTAACGCCGCGCGCAAATTAACAGGCTGCGTAGAGGTAAGCCGGTCGGCTAAGAAACCGGAATTAAAAAGTAAACGTCTCCCAAAATATAGAAGAAAGGCATTGCGGTATCAAATGCAGAATAATGAAATTTCCGCACAGGATACGTTTCCCAAGCTGCTGGAGTACCAAGCGCGAACACGCGGTAATAAGCCGGCGCTACGCCGTAAAATCTTAGGAGTATGGCAAACGTGGACCTGGTCTCAGACCGCCGCTGAGGTACAAAATTTGGCTTGCGGGCTCGCGGCAATAGGTTTTAAACGCGGGGACAAGTTAGCGATCATGGGCGATAGCCGCCCCCGGCTCTTTTTTGCGATGAATGCCGCCCATTGCCTGGGCGGCATTCCCGTCCCGACGTATCCGGATGGAAGCGCCGACGAGTTGGTCCAAATATTGAATAATAGTGAAGCACGATTCGCAATTGTTCAGGGCCAAGAACAGGTCGACAAGCTCGTAGAGATCAAGGATCGCTGTCCGAAATTTCAGGAAATCATCTCTATCGAACCTCGCGGTTTGGACGACTATGATAGGAGCCAACTGCATGCCTATATAGACGTAGAAGCGCTTGGCCGCAAATACCATGCCGAGCACCCTAACTTCTTTGCTGAACAAGTTAACCAAGGAAAGGCTGACGATACTGCGGTCATTCTTTATACATCAGGGACGACCGGAACTCCAAGGGGGGCGATGTTTAGTCACAAAGGTATGATTGCTGTTGGTCGCCGTAGCGTAGAGCAGAAAAAATTGAACGCAGATTCTGAAACATTGGCCATCCTGCCTTTAGCCACTACCACCGCTGTTTTGGTTTATTACGTCGAACCGTACTTAACAGGTTTTTGCGTAAATTGCCCGGAAAGCAGCGAAACCATTATTGCCAATATGCGCGAAATCGGCCCCAAATACTTTATTGCCCCCCCCCACGTTCTGACATATATGTATAACTTCATCATACTTAGTATGATGGAGGCCGGGGTTATCAAGCGCGCAATGTTTGATTATTTCTCTGGGGCTGGTAGGAACATTCAGCCGTTGGCGTGGTTGTTGGTAGCGGGGCCCCTAAAGGACGTGTTAGGTCTTAGTCGGGTGCGCATCGCATTGATTTCCGGAGATTTTTTGACTGAAAAAGTGTTTGATTTTTTTCATGGTTTGGGGGTCCCGCTGAGACAATCTTATGGCCAGACTGAGGGGTTTTCTTTTGTGACTATTCAGCCAGAAGGCGGCATTAAGTCTGAGAGTGTTGGCCTGCCTGTCAAGGATGTCGAGATTAAGTTTGCTGATCAAGGCGAAATCCTTTTTCGGAGCCCCGCCGCTTTCCAGGGATATAACAATGATCCACAAGCGACGGCTGAAGTCAAAACTGCAGACGGCTGGATAAAAACCGGCGACACAGGGAAATTTGACAAAGACGGCCAGTTGGTTGTGCTAGGCCGCATTGTAGATCTGGGCCAGTTTAACAGCGGGAACCGATTTGTTCCAAAATCCGTGGAAAACCGCCTGAAATATTTTCCAGAAATTAAGGAGGTGATGTCGATTGGCCACAAAAGGGATTTTGTGACGGCGATTATTAATATTAATTCGGACGTAGTGCGTAAGTGGGCGGACAAACGTGCGCTTATTTATTCGGGATACGCTGAGCTTGCGGGTCTCAGTGAGACTTATGGCCTAGTCAAGGGGTATGTAGAAAAAGTTAACCAGGATCTTTCGCGATCAGACGAAAAACATCTGCAAATTAAACGCTTTGTTATTCTAAATGGTGAAATGAGTGCTGACGGCGGCGAGCTCACACGCAGTCACAAATTACGGCGTCCTTTCATCGGGAAAAAGTATGAAAAATTAATTGACGCTCTGTATGCGGGTAAGAACACTTGCACCATCGAATTTCACGATGAACAGGTGGTAGGGCAACGCATCGCGGCTTACGTGCAGGTTAAAATTCTCGATGCGCAAACATTTTGAGCGTGATGGCGAGTTTTTCAGGGAATAATTTAAGTGAACGATAAAAGAACAATCGGCGGCACTATTCTCAAAGTAGAAAATGTTTCTGTTGTGTTTGGCGGTGTTAAGGCAGTCAGCGGCATCGGCTTTGAAGTGCGGGAGGGTGAGATCTGCGCCATCGTCGGTCCCAACGGGGCAGGTAAGAGTTCTATGCTCAACGTTCTCAATGGCATCTACTGTATGGAGCCTGGCGGGAGCATTACTTTCGAAGGTGTGAAGCACTACAAGATTGCCCCCATGCAGGCTGCGAAACTCGGTATAGGGCGTACCTTCCAGAATCTGGCATTGTTTAAAGGGATGTCGGTGTTGGACAACATCATGACCGGGCGCACCCTGAAAATGAAGTCTACCTTCATTGAACAGATGTTTTACTATGGCAGGCCCCATCGCGAGGAAATGGAGAATCGCCAGAAGGCGGAAGAAATTATCGAGTTTTTGCAGATTGAAGGGATCAGAAAAACGTTGGTCGGTAAGTTACCCTATGGCTTGCAGAAACGGGTAGAGCTAGGGCGAGCACTTGCCGCTGAGCCAAAATTGTTATTGTTGGATGAGCCGATGGCGGGCATGAATATCGAAGAGAAGCAAGATATGTCGACGTTCGTGTTGGAAGTGAACAGAGAGCTCGGTACGACCATCGTGCTGATTGAACACGACATGGGTGTAGTGATGGATATCTCTGATCATGTGGTAGTTCTCGATTATGGCCGCAAAATTGGTGATGGAACGCCCGCAGAGGTTAGCGTTAATCAGGAGGTGATTAACGCCTATTTAGGGGTGGCTCATGAGGGCTAAGGGCACCCCCTCTTCATTTGGCTGACATTTGATTTACGTAAAAAAATAACTCGGAGTTATCGTGAACCAAGAATTCATATTTTTCCTGCAAATTTTGGTGAGTGGACTATTGTCCGGACTCATGTACTCCCTTGTGGCGATAGGCTTTGTCCTGATCTATAAGGCGTCCGGCGTGTTTAACTTTGCGCAAGGTTCGATGGTCTTGTCCGCCGGGTTGACCTTTGTAGGTTTTCTCGAAATGAATTTGTTCGAAGGCGCGACAAATTTTTATATCTGCATAGGAATTGCAGCTGTAGTCATGGTCGTGGTCGGGGTTGTCGTTGAACGGGTGGCGCTGCGTCATCTTGTGAACACATCGTTGCTTACACTTTTCATGGCAACCGTTGGTTTGTCCTACATATTTGAAGGGATGTCCCAGTATGTTTGGGGCGGTGAAGTCCATGAATTGCCGCTCGAACGTCATACCGGAATTGTGGACATTCCCCTCAATGTTCCAATATTAGAGGGTTTTACGGTCAGCCAGTTTGATCTTTTTGGTGCCGGTATCGCGGGTACTCTCGTGCTTATTCTGGCATTGTTCTTTCAAAAAACCAGAACCGGGATGTTTTTACGCGCTGTGGCTGATAACCACATGGCAGCAATCTCTGTGGGGATCCCGCTTAATCGTATGTGGGCGATCGTATGGGCAACCGCGGGCATTATTTCTCTAGTGGCCGGCATTATGTGGGGCGCGAGACTCGGTGTGCAGTTTACGTTAAGTGTCGTCGCCATGAAGGCCGTGCCAGTCTTTATCGTGGGAGGTTTTACGTCTATTACCGGGGCCATTGTTGCAGGACTAATCGTCGGTGCGTCGGAGAACTTAGGCGAGATCTATATTACCGAGCTTACTGGAACGGGGGGTGGCGTTCAAAACTGGGCGCCTTACATGGTGGCGTTGATCATTATTCTCATTCGCCCATCCGGGTTGTTCGGCCAAAAATCGATTGAGAGGATTTAGTTATGTTCTATCGGGAAATCGGGCAGTTTAATTGCAGCTATGGTTCGGACCAGCAGATATTTCCGATCCGCCAAGATCGATGGGCGGTGTTTGCGTTAATTGCGTTCGCTCTTATTGGAATCCCGCTTC
>CANMPU010000023.1 GCA_947499755.1 Betaproteobacteria bacterium
CTTATACGGCGATATGGCGGGCGGCTTTGCGGTTCTAAAGGATATCTCTAAGGCGATGGTTTATCGACTCGTACACTATCGTAATGAGTTAGGGGCCGTAGTTCCGCAGCGGGTAATTACGCGCGCTCCAACGGCTGAGCTCAAGGCAGACCAAAAAGATCAGGACAATTTGCCGCCTTACGAAATACTCGATGCGATTATGGCGGCCTACGTAGAGCACGACTGCAGTCCACAAGAAATTATAAAATTGGGCTTTGCAAAATCAGACGTGGAGCGCGTCGTTCATCTTATAACAACGAGCGAATACAAGCGCCGACAATCTCCGATCGGCATTCGCATTACCAGCCGCGGCTTTGGAAAGGATTGGCGTTACCCTATCACCAATAGATATAAACATCCGTTCTAAATTAATTCCGATCAGATCGCCCGTGTGACTTGAGTAGCACCACGACAGCGCCACTCCCCCCGTCGGCTGGCAGCGCTTGGCAGAATGCAACGATCTCGTCGCGCTGCATCAACCAATTGGCAACTTTTTGTTTCAATACTGGTTCGCGATTTTTGGAGCGCAGACCTTTGCCGTGTATGATGCGGACGCAACGGTGGCCGCGTTTATCGCAGTGGCTAAGGAATGTAATTAAAGCGGCTCTAGCCTCTGCAGTCGTCATTCCATGAAGGTCAAGTTGGTCTTGTAACACCCAGTGACCGCGACGTAATTTCCGCAGTATTTGCTTCGAGATTCCATCGCGAGCGTAGCTTAACTCTTCTCCGGTTTCCAATCCCGCGTCTGCGGAAATATGATCACTTAGGCTGTCTTGCAGCGCTTGGCGCTCGTCGAGCAGATGGTGGTGGGGAATGGGTTTACGGCGTTTGCGCGGATGTTCAATCTTATTGGGTAATATTAACGGGGCAACGTCCTGTACCGCATCGCGAAACAACGCGTTATCGTCTGCCGGACATTTCTTCGCTTGGTGCCCTAGTAAATTTTGCAGTGATTTTTTCACGACGGCTAACCATGGACAGAATGTTGATCACAGGTAATTGGTGTTACCCTAGATTCTCTAAATAGCGTTCCGCATCGAGTGCCGCCATGCAGCCACTACCAGCGCTCGTCACGGCCTGGCGATAAATATGGTCTTGCACGTCCCCTGCCGCGAACACCCCAGGAATACTCGTCGCTGTTACGTTTCCATGGGTTCCCCCAGAGGTAACGATGTATCCATTCTCCATTTCAAGCTGGCCTGCGAATATTTCCGTATTGGGGGTGTGCCCAATTGCGATGAAAACGCCATGCAGTGGCTTTTCACTTATTGCGCCAGAACCGACATTCTTGATCTTGATACCCGTAACGCCGGAATTATCCCCGACGACTTCGTCTAGCATGTGATTCCATTCAACGGCGATTGTTCCGGCCTGAACCTTCTCCATCAGCTTGTCGATGAGTATCGCCTCGGCGCGAAATTTATCGCGGCGATGCACTACGGTGACTTTCTTCGCAATATTTGAAAGATAGAGCGCTTCTTCAACCGCGGTATTCCCACCACCAACGACGGCCACTTCTTGGTCTTTATAGAAAAATCCGTCACAGGTGGCACAGGCGGAAACGCCCTTACCCATGAATGCTTGTTCGGACGGCAAGCCCAGATATTTTGCGGAGGCGCCGGTTGCGATAATCAAGGCGTCACACAGGTAAGTACCTTCATCGCCAATGAGTTCAATGGGTTTGCCGCCAAGGTTTGCAGTGTGAATGTGATCAAAAATAATCTCTGTATGGAAACGTTCTGCGTGCTTGAGGAATCGTTCCATTAATTCAGGCCCTTGTACGCCCATTGCGTCGGCTGGCCAGTTATCAACGTCGGTCGTGGTCATAAGCTGACCACCTTGCGCTAGACCTGTGATAAGTACAGGTTTAAGATTGGCGCGTGCGGCATAGACGGCAGCGGTATACCCCGCGGGGCCGGAGCCAAGAATTATAAGACGCGTATTTTTGTTGGATTTTGCGCTCATATTGATTAAGATGGGGGCGGATAGCGAGAAAGCCAACAATCTAGCAGAATTATGATTTGTATGTCGAGCTAATGCTTCACATAAAAGAAAACAGTTAACTGCTTTCAATTAAATAAAAAAGGCCTTAACATCGCGAAAATATTGTGTAAGGGGAAGCCGTGACCAAAATCGTTTCCAAGTTTCTGTTTTGGTTGCTAATCGCTGTATATGCATCGTCCGGGTTTGCGGAGGAGTCCAATGCGGATTCACTTCGATTCAATATCACGGGCTTTGATGTACAGGGGAATTCTTTGCTCTCTGCCGCGAAGGTAGATAGCCTGCTCGCGCCCTACACCGGGACGGCCAAAGATTTTGCAGATGTTCAGCATGCGCTTGAGGCGTTGGAAAAAGCGTATCGAGATATCGGCTACGGCGCTGTGCAAGTCATGTTACCCGAGCAGGAGTTGGAACAAGGCGTAGTGCATTTTAAGGTGACGGAGCCGATAATTCGCACGGTCCAGGTTGAAGGTAATAAGTTTCACGATGACGCGAATATAAAGGCGAGTTTGCCGTTCTTAAAAGAGGGGGGATTAGGAAAGGATTGCAAATGCGAAAGATGACATTTGGAAACATCGATAAAACGCTTACCCTGGGTCTTGCAGTGGGTATGTTCGCCCTATCCAGGAACACCTTCGCCGCCACTGAAAGCGCGGGTAAGGTATCCCATCTAAGCGGCACCCTGTCTGTGAAGAAAACAGATGGCACCGTACGGATTTTATCGCAGAAGTCAGATATCGCGCCTGGCGATACCCTTACCACAGAAAAAGACAGCTATGCGCAAATCAGTTTCACTGATGGCAGCGGCGCCACGCTACGCCCAAATACGCAATTGAAGATTCAAGATTACAGATATGTTAAGGAAGAACCAAAAGAAGACAGTATGTTTTTCCGTCTATTAAAAGGTGGCTTGCGGACGGTGACCGGTTTGATCGGAAAGCGCGGTAACCAAAATGCGTACAAGATAGGCACGACTACTGCGACCATCGGTATTCGTGGTTCTTCTGGATTAACGATGGAATGTCCCTGCCCGGGAACCGTCGGATACGAGTGATGAGCTACCCGATGGAACCTATCACGCTACCTATACGGGTGCCTATGTTATGGAAAACGAGCAGGGAGAGGTGGTTATCGGCCCAGACGAATTCGGTTATGTTCCAGACAAAAATTCCCTGCCATCTATACTTCCCAATGACCCGGGTTTGGGTTTAAGTCAACTATCGTCTAATATTCCTGAGAATGAGGGCGGTGGCGGCGGTGGTGGAGATGAGTGTGTTGTTGGTCAGTAGCTATCCTTAGTATTCGCTTCGAATAAAAACCCCCCGCTGAATAGCGGGGGTTTTTTATTTCCGTCTTTGCAATCGTCATACCGGTGGAAATCGGTATGCAGTCTTTAATAAAACACTGACCGGAATCCAGCGCGCACCAAGACAGGGGGTCATGGCATGTACCGGTTTTTGATGGACAATATCTAGTTGATCGAACAGACATTGTCAGAAGGCGATATAGCGCCGTGAGCACGCTGCGGCTATAATCGCTCGTTAACCATGATTAACTCAGCGCGCTTCACATGCCCGTCGAAAAACCTGCCAAAAATCCGCTTCCGCCAAAAATAGCCGCTCTCCTGCGAGAGTCGTGGTGGCTGTTGATAGTTGCTGCCGCAGTCTATCTCGTCTTAATTTTATTTAGTTACGACAAAACTGATCCGGCGTGGTCGCATATTTCTACACAAACCATTGCAACAAATCCCGGGGGCACCATCGGTGCCTGGATTGCGGACGTTTTACTTTACATATTTGGGGTTTCTGCTTATTGGTGGGTTGTGTTCTTATTCTTCTCGGTGTGGTGGGTCTATAAACGAATAGACAAGGTTCCCCTCACCGATCGCCGCTCCATTCTGGTGGCGGGCACTGGCTTTTTAGTGTTGTTGCTCGCAAGCTGTGGATTAGAGGCGCTAAGACTATATAGCCTAGAAGCGACGTTACCCTCGACGCCAGGAGGTATGTTGGGGTCGGCTGTCAGCGAGGTGTTGCACCATGCGCTTGGGTTTACCGGTGCGACCTTGATTTTGCTATTCGTGATGGCGGTGGGATTAAGTTTGTTCACGGGTGTCTCGTGGCTGGCGTTTCTCGAAAAGTTTGGTGGGTTTCTTGAGGACTCTTATGTCCTGATTCGGCGCAAGTGGAATACGTGGGCGGATAAACGCGCAGGGGCCGCTGCTGTTATCGAACGTGAAGAAGTGGTCGAAGTGGGAAGACGGCATTTTGAATTGCACGAACCCATACGCATTGAGCCGCCTGCAATGGAAATACCGAAGTCTTTGCGGGTAGAAAAAGAAAAGCAAGCGCCGTTGTTTGAAGACATGCCAGATTCGCCTTTGCCACCGTTACATTTATTAGATGAGCCTGGCAAGGAAATCGAAGTATTGAGTGCGGATACGTTGGAGTTTACGTCGCGCTTAATTGAGAAAAAACTGTTGGATTTTGGCGTGGAAGTAAAGGTGGTTGCGGCGTATCCCGGCCCCGTAATCACGCGTTACGAAATCGAACCGGCGGTTGGCGTAAAGGGGAGTCAAATTGTCGGCCTCATTCGTGACCTTGCGCGGGCGCTATCTGTTGTCAGCATCCGTGTAGTCGAAACAATCCCCGGTAAGGCGTGTATGGGCTTGGAGATTCCGAATCCAAAACGGCAGGTGGTTCGGTTGTCCGAGATTTTAAGCTCGCAAGTCTATGCTGATTTGGCGTCGCCGCTTGCGCTAGCGATGGGTAAGGATATCGGTGGCTATCCGGTCGTTACTGATCTTTCTAAAATGCCTCATGTGTTGGTTGCGGGTACTACGGGCTCGGGGAAATCCGTAGCGATAAACGCCATGATTTTAAGTTTGATTTACAAGGCTTCGCCCGCTCAGGTGCGTTTTATTTTGGTCGACCCGAAGATGTTGGAGCTATCTATATATGAAGGCATTCCACATTTACTTGCCCCAGTCGTTACCGATATGAAGCACGCGGCAAATGCGCTCAATTGGTGTGTTGCCGAGATGGAACGTCGTTATAAATTAATGTCCGCGCTCGGCGTGCGTAATTTGGCGGGATTCAATCAGCGCGTACGCGAAGCAGAAAAAAATAAGGAACCACTAAACAATCCATTCGCGCTCTCGCAAGAGATTAAAGATCCGCTGCAAGAATTGCCACTGATCGTTTTGATCATCGATGAACTCGCGGATTTAATGATGGTGACAGGGAAAAAAGTTGAGCAGCTTATCGCGCGCCTTGCGCAGAAAGCACGCGCCGCCGGCGTACATTTGATTTTGGCGACACAGCGCCCCTCGGTCGACGTTATCACTGGGCTTATTAAAGCGAATATCCCGACACGCATAGCGTTTCAAGTTTCCAGCAAGATAGATTCACGCACCATACTCGACCAAATGGGGGCAGAAGCGTTACTCGGGCAGGGTGACATGTTGTATCTGCCACCAGGCACTGGATTTCCGCAGCGTATACACGGCGCTTTTGTCGCTGATCACGAAGTGCACAAAGTGGTCGATTATCTAAAATCGCACGCGCAACCGCAATATGTGGAGGGTATTTTAGATGCGCCAGAAACAGAAAGTGGCGTACTCGAGGGTAGCGGTGGCGGCGATGCCGAATCTGATCCCCTTTATGACGAGGCGGTCGCCATTATTTTGAAATCGCGACGTGCGTCGATTTCCTTAGTGCAGCGTCATCTACGCATCGGTTACAACCGCGCTGCTCGGCTGATAGAGCAAATGGAGCGTGCCGGCATGGTGTCCAGTATGCAGGCGAACGGCAATCGGGAAGTATTAGCCCCGGTCGTTGAAGATCGATAATTCCATGTCAAAACGAGATTCGTTTCTCCATAAATACGTAAGATCATTTGTCCTACTGCCGCTTTTGTGTTTGTACGTTGAGCAAGTCACGGCGACTAGCCTTGATCACCTGAAGTTATTTATGCGAAACACTCAGGCGTTGACGGCTGACTTTGCGCAGACCGTCTATGACAAAAATTTTAAATTGATACAGCAGTCAAAAGGCACTCTACAATTCTTGCGACCCGGAAAATTTCGCTGGCATTACGAACAACCGTATGAACAAATGATCGTTGGCGATGGCGTGCGGCTTTGGATATACGACAAAGATTTGAATCAAGTAACTGTAAAGAAACTTGACCAAGCGCTAGGGGCGAGCCCGGCCGCATTTCTTGCGGGCGATGGTGAAATAGAAAAAAATTTCGTCATCAGCGATGACGGAAAGCGCGGAAACAGTGAGTGGGTACTGGCGGTGCCTAAAGGGCAGGACAGCACGTTTGAAAAATTACTGATCGGTTTTAACACAGATGGCTTAGAGCAGATGGAACTATACGATCGCTTTGGCCATATGACACGCATTCAGTTCACGCATCTTAAATATAATCCCCATCTTTCCTCTGAAACCTTTGTGTTTAACCCTCCCGAAGGCGCGGATGTCATCGGTGACTGATCTATTAACCGAAGTTGCCCCTAAAGCACCGTTGGCCGAATTGTTACGGCCGCAGCGCCTCGATCATGTCGTGGGGCAATCACATCTTCTGGGGCCGGGTAAGCCGCTAAGATTAGCCTTTGAATCCGGAAAGCCGCACTCCATGATTCTGTGGGGCCCGCCTGGCAGCGGCAAGACGACCTTGGCGCGACTAATGGCCAAGGCCTTCGATG
This sequence comes from Betaproteobacteria bacterium, assembly GCA_947499755.1. Taxonomy (GTDB): domain Bacteria; phylum Pseudomonadota; class Gammaproteobacteria; order Burkholderiales; family CANMPU01; genus CANMPU01. The sequence continues at coordinate 6,749 of CANMPU010000023.1, forward strand.
CAGAGTTTATCGCAATTTCCGCGGTCCTCGGTGGGGTCAAAGATATCCGCACGGCAGTAGAGCGTGCACAACACACTTTGCAACAATCCGGGCGCCACACTATTTTGTTTGTCGACGAAGTACATCGATTTAACAAAGCGCAACAGGACGCGTTTTTACCCTATGTTGAGCAAGGGCTGCTTACATTTATAGGGGCGACAACGGAAAACCCGTCGTTCGAAGTAAACAGTGCGCTGCAATCCAGAGCGCAGGTGTACGTTTTGCAGCCTTTAAGTGAAGCTGAGCTTACGACTCTTTTTGCTCGGGCGAAAGAGCGTGTTCTTGAAGGGATAGAATTTACGCCAGAAGCCACGGCGCATCTGTGCGCATTTGCCGATGGCGACGCACGTCGCTTATTAAATTTTGTCGAGCAAATTGCTACCGCCGTGGCAACGAGTAAACCTGCCAAGGTCGATGAGGAATTTGTACAATCAACCTTGGTCCACGCACTGCGATTATTCGACAAGGGCGGAGATGCATTTTATGATCAAATATCTGCGCTGCACAAATCCGTGCGTGGCTCCAATCCCGATGCGTCGCTTTATTGGTTAATGCGTATGCTAGATGGCGGTAGCGACCCGAAATATGTTGGACGCCGCATTATTAGAATGGCGATTGAGGACATCGGCCTTGCTGATCCGCGTGCATTACGTATTGCGCTTGATGCCATTGAGACGTTTGAGCGCCTGGGGAGCCCGGAAGGTGAGCTTGCCTTGGCAGATGCAGTCATCTACCTTGCGATTGCACCGAAAAGCAATGCGACGTACCAGGCATATAATATGGCTCGTCGCTGGATAGAAAACGATGCGTCGCGCCCTGTACCCGATCATTTGCGCAATGCCCCAACTAAACTCATGAAGAATCTTGGGTATGGAAAGGACTACCGCTATGCGCATGATGAACCCGATGCCTATGCGGCCGGGGAAACCTATTTTCCCGATGGAATGCAAGAGACGCGTTTCTATAATCCGACGACGCGCGGTTTGGAAGCGAAAATATCGGAGCGTTTAGCGCAATTACGTGAGCTAGACCTTAACGCTAAACAAAAAAAGAAATAAGCCACCATGTTAGATATTCAATTATTACGAACTGATTTGGACGCGATCGTCACCAAGCTTAGAAAACGTAGCGCCAACGAATATTTTTCTGTCGCGCGCTTTAAGGAGCTCGAAGCGCAACGCAAGGCAATTCAAACATCCGCGCAGGCACACCAAGCGGAGCGAAATGCCATCTCAAAAAAAATTGGCCACGCCAAATCAAAGAAAGACCAAACCGAAGTCGAGGCGTTGATGATTAAAGCCTCAGCGCAATTAGACGACCTGAAAAAGCAAGAAACCGATCTTGCCGACGTGCAAACGAAATTAGAAGAGATCTTACTTGGGATTCCAAACCTTCCGCATGAAAGTGTACCTGTCGGCCGTTCAGCCGACGACAACAAAGAAATGCGCCGCGTTGGTACACCGCGTCGATTCGATTTTGCAGTCAAAGACCATGTTGATTTGGGTGAAGCAATGGCGATGTTAGATTTTACTGTTGCTAGTAAAATCTCTGGTGCGCGTTTTGTTGTGATGAAAAGCGCGCTCGCGAGATTACATCGCGCGCTGATTCAGTTGATGCTGGATACCCACACACAAGAACATGGCTACACTGAGCTTTATGTGCCTTATTTAGTCAACGCGGAAAGCATGCGTGGTACCGGGCAATTGCCGAAGTTTCACGAGGATTTATTCCATGTGAGTGCAGATGCTTTCTACCTGATACCGACGGCCGAAGTGCCCGTGACCAACATCGTGCGCGATGAGATTATTTCTCTCGAAACGTTGCCATTAAAGTATGTCGCGCACACGCCATGCTTTCGCAGTGAAGCCGGATCGTACGGCAAAGACACGCGCGGGATGATACGGCAACATCAATTTGATAAAGTGGAATTGGTGCAAATTGTTCGTCCTGAGGATTCTTATAAGGCTTTGGAGACGCTCACCGCGCACGCTGAAGTTATACTACAAAAACTCGATCTTCCCTATCGTGTTGTCTGTTTGTGTACGGGGGATATGGGTTTTTCAGCAGCTAAAACCTATGACATTGAGGTGTGGTTACCCGCGCAAAACACCTATCGTGAAATATCATCCTGTAGCAACTTTGAGACTTTTCAAGCGCGGCGCTTACGCGCGCGTTATCGTAGTGAAAAAGGGAAACCTGAATTCGTGCACACCT